>CAYVVX010000012.1:16245-21672 GCA_964455315.1 uncultured Planctomycetales bacterium
ATCAGGAAGGCCTGGGCGGAGACGATGCGATTGATGCCCGGGGGCACGACGAAGGTCTGGGCCTGGTAGGTGGCGGAGCCGGCCAGGGCCTTGGCGTCGGAGTTGGCGCCGGACGGCTCCGTGAAACTCTGGGCGACGCAGGTCGAGGGATTGACGTTGGTGGCCTGGTTGATGCCGCTGACCAGGTCGTAGTGATAGACCGGCGTGGTCGGATGGGTGGTAATGCGGCTGTCGTCGGTGACGTACATCCAGTGGGTGATGTAGCTGTAGAACTCCGGGTAGCTGTTGGGGCGCCGCCAGAAGAAGGTCGGCGACTGCTGGGTGGGGGTCGAGGGGTCGTAGAGGCGGATGTCGTAGGTGCAGTTGTTGGGATCGAGCGGATCGATCCGACGGTAGCCGTGCTCGTTGGTGTTACCGAAAATGTTTGTGCCGGACCAGTACAGGTTGGTCACGCCGATGTTGACGCCCTTGGTGCCGTCCTCGCGGAAGACGTGGTTCTCGATGGTGCGCTTGTTGGCGTTCTCCACGTTGCCGATCTGGCGGTAGTAGATGAGCATCCAGCGCGACGCCGCCGAGGCCGGGGACACGCTCAACATGATCATGCCAACCGCGATGAGCGCCGCCCTGCCGGCCGTGCTGCTCAGGTACTTCTTCATCCTGGTCATGAGCTGACTTCCTTTCCCGCATCTTCGCTGCCGCCGCGCGGGCGGTCTACTGGGCACAGTCGTAGGCAACCTGCACGCCGGCGCCCTGCATGCACTGGAGCAGCAGGTTCAGGTCGGTGACATCGACGTCATCGTCGGCATCGAGCCTGGCGGGCAGGCAGGCCGGGCTGGTCTGGGCGATGCCGTTGCCGGTATAGCAGACCTGGAACTTTCCGTAGTCGCTGATATCGACATCGCCGTCGCGGTCGAAGTCGATGGGGGCGTAAATCGGCGAAGTGACCTGGAGTCCCACGGCGATGGTCTGCGGCGAATTGGGGGCGCCGGGGGCACTGATGGTGATGGTGGCGCTGTAGCTGTTCACGGTCAGCGCGGCCACGTCATAGGTGATGTTGATGGTGTCGGTCTCGCCGGTGGAGCTGCCCGAGGCGGGGCTGACCGAGAGCCAGGAGGCGTTGTCGGTGATGGTGTAGTTGAGGGTGCCGTTGCCGCTGTTGCGAACGGTGAAGGAATCGCCGGAGAGGATCTCGCCCTGCGGCACGGTGCGGGCGAAGCTGGCCGGAGACCGCTGAATCATGGGGATCTCCGGCGGCAGGTCATAGCCGACACCGATGACCGCGGCGCACAGATCGCGCCCGGCGATCTCGGTGCCGTTGATCCAGAACTTGCCCTGGGGATAGTTGTTGGCCGTCACGGCGTAGGAGTTGAACCCCTGGTTATCCTCCGGACGTACGCGCAGGCAGTAGGTCTGGCCCGGCGTGACGGGGACGGAATTGGCGCCGTTGAGCGGCCAGTTGACCGCGGTGTTGATGAAGTCCGGGGTGCCGTGCATGCGCGAGGTGGTGGAGCCGCCGACCTGCGGCCAGGAGGCGGGGTTGGCCTGCCCGTTGCTCGCGTGGATGGTGGCGATGTACCGGTATTGGAAGTTTTTGACGCCCCAGCACTTGGCGGAGACGATGCGGTTGATGCCGGTCGGAACGACGAAGGTCTGGTAGACGTTCTGGTCCCAGTAGGTCAGATCGAAGGCGTCAGAGGCGGCGCCGGGCGGTTCGACGAAGCTGGCGGAGTTGATGCCGTCGACCAGGTCGTAGTGGTAGACAGGCTTGGTCGGATAGGTGGAAATGCGCTCGGGTTCGGAGACCTTGAGCCAGTGGGTCTCGAAGCCGTAGTGCTGGCTGCCGCCGTTGTAGTGGTAGAGGTTGGGCGACTGGTCGCTGGCGACGCCCGACTCGTAGATGCGCACGTCGCGGTAGGTGAACGCGTCGTTGGGCTCGATGCGGTGCCAGCCGTCAGCACCGGCGTTACCCCACACCGCGAAGCCGAGATTGAACTGGTTGGTCACGCCGACGAAGGCGCCCCGGCTGCCATCCTCCCGGAAGAGGTGATTCTCCACCGTGGAGCCGCCGCCGTTGACGTGATGACCGACCTGGCGGTAGTAGACCAGCAGCCACCGGGGGGCGGCCTGGACACGGTTATGCTCCGATCCGGCGGGCAGGAACACGGCCAGGGTGGTGATCAGTCCGAGAAAAGCCTTCGATTGCATCGGTCGGCCCTCGGCGGGCGTCGGCCGGCAGGTCCGGACGCCGCGCGAACTACAGGATTGCTCGAGGCCGCAACGACCGCGCGCTGCACCCTCCCGTCGAACCGTGAACCTTGTCGTTTTGGAGCCTGGACTCCGCGAACCTCTGCTTGAGTATATCCGAAGGGGCAGCGCGCTGCGACATCAAAACTCCGCGGCGGGGGGAGATCCGGGCCCGCGCTTCCCACCTTCCGGCCGGGCCGGTAACGTGCCTGTCCATGGCCAGAAAACGCACCTCCGCTTCACGAACCCGTCCGCCGCGAGCCGGGAACCGCGCCGAAAGGCTGGTCCTGGGGCTGATGTCGGGCACCAGCGCCGACGGCATCGACGCCGCGTGTGTTCGCATCCGCGGGCGGGGGCTGAGCATGGGCTGGGAATTCCTCTGGCATCACCATCGACCGTATCCGGGCGCCCTGCGGCGGAGGCTGCTGGCGGTCATGGCCCCCGCGGCGACGCGCACGGAGGAAGTGGCCACGCTGGACGCCGACATCGGCGAGGCCTTCGCCGCCGCCGCGGTCGATGCCATCCGCCGGGCGCCGGCGGGTCAACGGCCGGCGATCATCGGGCTGGCCGGGCAGACGGTCTGCCACCTGCCCGGGCGGCGGCACAAGACGGTCACCTGGCAACTGGGCGAGCCGGCCCGGGTGGCCGAACGGACCGGGGCGACGGTGGTGGCCCACTTTCGGCAGTCGGACGTGGCCGCCGGCGGGCAGGGGGCGCCGCTGGTGCCGTGGACGGACTGGGTGCTGTTGCGCGACCGGCGGGTGAGCCGGGCGGTGCAGAACATCGGCGGGATCGGCAACGTGACCTGGCTGCCGGCGGGGTGCGGGCCGGAGGAGGTCGTCGCTTTCGACACCGGGCCCGGCAACATGATCATCGACGGGCTGTGCCGGCGGGTTTCGGGAGGCAAGATGCAGATGGATCGGGGAGGCCGGCTGGCGGCGTCGGGACGGGTCTTGCCCGGGGTGCTGGCGGCGTGGATGCGTCATCCGTTCCTGGCCCGCAAGCCGCCGAAAACGACCGGACGGGAGATGTTCGGCGAGGCGTTCCTGGATGGTGAGCTGCCGCGGTTGCGCGCGGCGAGCCCGCGGGCGGCCGACTGGGTGGCGACGGCGACGGCGTTCACCGCGGAGAGCATCGCCCGGGCCTGCCGCCGGTTCCGAGGCGATTCTGGAGCTGATTGCCAGCCAGAGCTGGTGCTGTGCGGCGGAGGGGCGCGGAACCCCGCGCTGCGCGGGATGTTGTCGACCGCATTGCCGGGATTCTGTCAACGCACGATCGACGACCTGGGCATCCCGACAGAGGCGAAAGAGGCTGTGAGTTTCGCGGTCCTGGCGGCCGCGCGGCTGGACGGGGTGCCCGGGAATCTGCCGGCGGTGACCGGGGCCGGGGGGGCGGTGGTGCTGGGGGCGGTGTACCCGGGAAACTGAGTGCGGCGGGGCTGGATGAGGTTACCGGACCCCCTCCGGAAGTTGTGGAAAACCCGTGGAAGTTGCGGGGGCGCCTGGATAGTATTGGATGCAGGCACGGTGGCTCTGACGCGGGGTCTGCGGGATCGGTGCGGCGGGGCATTCAGTGAGCCACCAGGAATCCTAAAGAGCGTCTGATAATGAGGTTGTGTCTGTTTCGGGACCGCTGGGCAAGTCGGGATGGTGGAGACGGGGCGGACGTGTTTTCCGGTTGCGAATTCCAGCTTCGACAGGCGGATTCAAGCCTGGGGTCAAGCCCGGGGGCGGCGGGGAGCCGGCGGGTGATGAAAAATAGGCAAACGCCGGGGAATTCGCTTGCAGTGGCGGGGCAGTCGGTTAGAATAACGTACGCGAGTCGCATTACGGTTTGCGTGAATCTGAATCAGCGCATCTCTTCGTCTGGGAAGTTTCTGTGTCGAGGTTTCTGCACTGCCTTTCGGTACGACAGCGGTTCCGGAGAATTCAGTTGCGTTCGGCTGGGTGCTTCGGTAGCATGAATGGGGACCACTGTGGTCCCGTCTGACATGTAGACCGGGTGGGGAGTGATCCCCGCGTTTTGTTCGAACTGGTTTCGGGTGTCCATTCCGCGTTCTGGTCGGGATGAGTTTCTTTGAGGAGGTCGGAATAATGAGATCACTGAAGATGGCAGCGATTGGTGCCCTGCTCGTCGGAGGCCAAGCGCTGGGACAGTCGACGTTCACGTTTGAGCTCGCGCTCGGCGGGAACAACAACGCCGCCAACTGGGAAAACAGCATTAACAGTGCTACCTGGGCCTTCACCGGCGGCAACAACGCGGATGGCGCGAGCTACGAATGCAACAACCCGGGCGACTACCTGACCTGGTCGGCGACCGTGGTGGTCAACGGCGTGCACTCCGTCGGCGGTTTCACGGCCAAGGGTGCGGCCAACATCGTGTTTGATGTCGAACTGCACCAGGGCACCGCGGGCGGTCCGCTGGTGGCGATCGGCGCCGGCGATGCCGGGACCGACGGCTTCCTCAGCACCATCAACGATGGTGATGCGGATGGCGCGGCCGGCGGCGTCCGTGGCGCGGATCCCCTCGAGAACGCCGCGTTCGCGGTGGCTTTCGACGCCAAGCGCTCCCCGACTGACGACGGCGTCAAGCGCGGCCGGTTGATCGACACCGTGCCGGCTGACGGGCCGTACATGGATTACTCCACCTATCCGAGCACGGCGGGTCGTCCGGTCGCCTCGACCGCGGCGGCGGGCACGCTGGTCGGCATGGGTGCGGGCTACAGCCAGTACACCGCTTCCCGCTGCCCGACGGGCGGCATCCTCTGCTCGCTGGCGACCTCCACCCAGAACGCCGGCGGCGTGGGTGACATCGTCAACGTGGCCGGCCTGGGCAAGGGCCCGATCGGCGAAGGCCAGATCAACATGGCCAACGTGCCCAGCGGCACCTACGTCCTGGTGCTGGTGGCCCGCAAGAGCGGCAACAACATCCTCGGCGACTTCGACTTCATCAACTCCAGCCCGGGCAGCTTCGCCCTCGGCGTCGACGCCATCGCCAACAGCGGTGACGGCGGCGTGACCGGCGGCGACACCATCAGCTTCACTTGGGTGAACAACTGTGCGGTCGGCGGCGAGGACGTGACCCTGACCTCGGCGGTTTCCCGTAGGACGCACCCGGCGAACAAGCCGGTGGTCGGCGACGTGAACATCATGGCGGCCGGCGCGGTTTAGCCCCGTCTCGGCG
>CAYVVX010000013.1:0-5627 GCA_964455315.1 uncultured Planctomycetales bacterium
TCACCTACCGCGGCGGCCGATCGGTGGTATCATGATGGGGTCGTCGCTCCCGACGGCTGGTCATATCCGGAGGACGCAGAGATGAAAAGACGCGATTTTCTGAAGCAGGCGGTCTGGTCCGGCGCGGTCGTCGCGACGCCCGGTCTGGGTCGGGTCTTCGCCGACAGCACCACGCAGCCCGCGGGCAGGCTGCCCACCCGCCCTTACGGTCGCGACGGCGTAAAGCTCTCCATCATCGGTTTCCCCGGCTTCGCGCTGAAGGACGTGACGCCGGAAGATGCCGACCGGGTGATCTCGGCGTCGGTCGAGCGGGGCATGAACTACTTCGACGTGGCTCCCAGCTACGGCAATGCCGAGGAACGGATGGGCCCGGCGCTGGAGCGGCATCGCAAGCACGTCTTCCTGGCCTGCAAGACCGGCAAGCGCGACGCGGCCGGCGCCCGCGAGGAATTGAACGGCTCACTGGAGCGGCTGCGCACCGACCACTTCGACCTGTACCAGCTTCATCACATCACGGATGTCGAGAGGGACGTCGAAGCGGCTTTCGCGAAAGGCGGCGCGATGGAGCCGATCCTGGAGGCGCGCCAGGCCGGCGTGATCCGCTACCTGGGTTTCAGTGCCCATTCGATCGCGGCGGCGCTGCGGGCCATGGAACTGTTCGAGTTTGACTCGGCGCTGGTGCCGATCAACTACCGCTGCATCAAGGCGGGCAACTTCGGGCAGCAGATCATCGACGCGGCCACCAAGAAGGACGTGACGCTGATGGCGCTGAAGGGCATGGCCCGCCAGACCTGGCCGGACGGCCCCGAAGGCAAGGCGGGCAAGGAGAAGTATCCGCGCTGCTGGTACCAGCCGATCAGCGACCGGCGCGAGGCGGCGCTGAGCCTGCGCTACACGCTGAGCCGTCCGATCGCCGCGGCCATCCCCCCGGCGGACGTGTCGCTGCTGCCGCTGGCGATCGACATCGCGTCCAAGTTCAAGCCCATGCAGCCGGACGAGGAGCAGACCCTGGCCGCCATGTCGGCGGACTGGAAGCCGGTGTTCCGGCACGGTTGATCGGCGACCGCGCCGGCTTCACCTGCCCTTCGCCGGCCAGACCTTCATGGCGATCTCTCCGTCGGCGGACACTTCGAACGGACCTGGGAACGGGTGCTCGCGGTTTCGCGGCACATCAAGGTAATCGCGATCGAGCCGATAGGGGGCGCCGTCGGCCTGCTCGTACGGTAGATCGGGCACGGCCGCTCTGCTGAGCAGATCGGTGGTGACCAGCCGGCGCTGGCGGGCGGTTCGCCAGGCGTCATCGAGCGTGATGCGCAGGGTGAGCCCCTCACCTTCCTCGACCAGCATGACCCCGGGATCGAACGCGGGCAGGACCAGCGGGTTGTTCTCGGCCTTGCACGGCGCGGCGCCATGCAGGAACACGTTGCCGCCCAGGTGCATGGGCAGCGCGGCCGCGTCGTAGGGGGCCAGCCCGGTGTGACCGGCGAAGATGTTGTTGAAGAAGCGGTCGTCCCCGCCGCGGATGTTCCGCAGGCCCGCGACCTGCGTGGTGTGCGGCGGATGGTAGGGGGTCTCGCGGCGCAGCTCGGCGCGCGGGTTGAGCCTGCCGGCGAACAGGTTATGCGCGTAGGCCCCGCCCTCGGACATGTCCAGCAGCGCGGTGGGGGACAGGAAGAGGTTGTTGTCCACCAGGAACGGGCCGTGGTTGACCTCCACGAAGAGATCCTGGGCGGCGTTGTCGTGCAGCAGGTTGCCGCTGACCCGGGTGCCCTGGGCCATCCAGTCCAGCCAGATGCCCTGCACCGAGTGATGGATGTGGTTGCCCGTGATCTCCGTGTCGATGACCGCGTGCAGCTTGATGCCGGCCATCTCCGCCCCGCTGAAGAGCCCGCGGACGTGGATGTCGTGGATCTCGTTGCCGGTGATGCGGCTGAAGATGGGGCCCAGGCTGCCGACGATGCCGGCCTGCTCGCAGTGGGCCACGCGGTTGTTGCGGATGAGGTGGTGGCCGATGGCGTCTCCCGACCAGCGGTTCTCCAGGGCCCGCTCGATGGTCTTGACGTAGCCTTCCGCGCTGTTTTGCGAGGTGTTGTCGAACGCGTCGCCGTACTTGCCCAGGGCGATGCCCACGCAGGTCGAGTAGCGGACGTCGTTGTCCTCGATGATCCAGCCCCTGCTCCAGTGCGTGCCGATGAGCCCGACCTGTTCGGCGGTGGGCGGAGCCCAGGGGGTGGCCGCGTGCATCATGGTGAAGCCGCGGACCGTGATGAAGTCGCGGCGCGGGGCGTCGGGGTAGAAGACCGCCTTGCGGACGTTGATCTCCACCTCGGCGCGGTTGGGGTCGACGTCCTCGAACTGGGCCCAGATGGTGGTATGGGTCGGGTCGACCTCGGCGAACCACAACGGGCCGCTCGCGGTGAACGGTGTGCGGGCCTTGAATGCCAGGCAGAGGGTCCTGGTCCCGCCGACGGGCTTGATCGGAGCGACGAATGAGGCCCAGGATTGCCAGCCGCCGGTGCGCGGCACCACGCAGGTGCCCAGCAGTTCGCCGTCCGGCGAGTCCAGGCGGATCTCGATGGTGCCGCCGCGGGTGTCCGATGCCGCCCGGATCTGCAGTTGCTCGGTGCGCTCGCCGAAATCAACACCCTCGTAGCGCACCCAGTCGCCGTGCTCGATGAAGCCAATGCACTCGCCGCCCTCCGAACACGCAGCCGTCTGCACGCCCCGCTGGGCGGCGAAACCGGTGGCCGGAATCCGCTCGGCGCCGGGTGAGCGTTGGGCGGGCTTGAACCAGGCGACATTGAGCAGGTAGGCGCCGGTGGTCAGGGTCGCCTCGCCGACGGGCTTGAGCACGTCATCGCGGTTTGGTGCTTCGATGAGCCAGTGTTCGTTCAGATAGACCGCGCCGGTGTGATGCTCGCGGCCGCGGGGGTCGAACCAGTCACCGTGGATGCGGTCGGCGTACGGGTTGAAGCCGTTGAAGTACGGGTTGGGCAGGCGGACCTTCCAGGTGTCGTTGGCCACCTTCTCCCAGCCCCTGATGATCTCCGAGCCCTTGATGATGACCTGCTCGCCCGGCGCGGCCTGGTAGGTGATCCGCTTCGCGTCAGACTCGCCCCCGCGCGGCGGGGTGATGCGCTCGCGGTACACCCCCTCGTGAACGGTGATGGTGTCGCCGGGCTGGGCCAGGCGTGCGGCCGCGGAGATGGTTCGCAGAGGTTTGGCCGCGGAGCCCTCGTCGGCATCATGGCCTTTGATCGAGACGTGGTATTCCATGGCTGATGCCGCCGAGAGGGTCATTATGGAGAAGAGAACGGTGGTCTTGCACATGATGTTGACTCGCAAGGTGTCGATCGCCGATGCACGAAGAAGTGGGGGACATTGTACCACACGGAAGGGCATTCGGCCGGGGTGCGTCGGGCCGGGGGCGGGATGGGAATCCGGAGGTGCGGATGCGCTTATGGACCGAGCGACGAACCGCCCGTGACGCCGCCTGCTCAGTCCCCTGCTGGGGAGAGCAGGTGCTGTCCATCCTTGCCGGTACCGCCGGCGATCGCTTCGAACGGGTAGAAATCATGGCAGTAGATCCCGGTGACCAGACCCTGCCTGTACTCCACAACCACCCAATACATTCGGAACTCATACTCGAAATCCGGCGTATCCCTGGTGGCCATCGGGCCGTATGCGCGGAACTCCTTATCCTCTCGTACGGAGCTGAGGCCCGGCGGCCCGTACAGGTCCTCCACCTGCCGGGTTGAAAAGCCAAGTTCGATCCGGCGGGGATCGTAGGTCTCGGTCCAGCGTCGCAGTTTGTCGGCTTCGGCAAGCAGGATCGGGATCCTGACCGGCGCGAACAGAGCCATGAGGGGGACGAGTTGGATATACATCAACGAGAGGTCGTTGTCCCCGGGGTGAGCACGGTACTCGATCCAGCCTTCCAGATCAGAGGACAGTTTCTCGGCGAACTGCTCCTGTGACAGCCCCGGGGAGTTCAAAACCGCTGACACTTTCGTCTCGGCATCGAAACGCGAGCCGGAGCGCCCGCCCGCGTCGGATTGCGAATCGGGATCGATGATCGATATCAGCTCCCGATCCTTGAAAACAAGGAGGTGACTTACGAAGTACGGCTGGTGGAACTGGTGGCGGATGCAGTGGTAGACATGCCCGTTCCTGCGCACGATAAACTGGATCCGCCCCGGGCTGTCGCAGAATGCGGCCACCTCTTCCCGCGTAGCGCCGAGCAGCTCGAACCTGTCCACAGCACCGAAACCGCGGTTTGCTGTGGACACCGGAGCCTGAAGGCGAGAAATCGCATGATGTGCCGGCCCATCGCAACCGGTCGAGCAGGTCAGCAGCAGTACACTCAAGCCCATCCAGGACGGCGGGCGAAGTTTGGGTCGCATTCGGTGCACCGGGATCTTTCGCCAGTCAGACCACCTTGATGTGCTCCCGCCAATACCCGCGGTGTTGGAATTGCAGCGCAGATCAGTCCAGCGGGGACGCTTCTTCTGAAGGAGGATGTCTGTCACTCGATGGGGTGACGGTTGAGGCATGCTTCTCCCGCAGGAATTCCCGGTTGCGCTCCTGCCAGTACGCAACCTGCTCCTCAATGCTCATGCCTTGCATCTTCTCATGGACACGGAGCGCTCCCTGACGCTTCATTTCAACACAGTCAAAGACTTTCGTCATCATGTTCAATGATCTCCAGAGGGGAGTGGATCGCGATCACGCCGAACCCATGCGTCAGATTGATCCCATTATAGAGCGGGATTTTCTGGTAGCTCACGATGTGCTTGAAATTCCAACTGACGATGATTCTGCATTCGCTTACTGTTGCGGCCGCTACATGAAGTGCATCTGCTTCCCAGCGACCGGCAACAATGCCAGCTTGCAGGTAGGCCTGCTGCAGCGCAACGGCAGCCGGGCTTACTTCGACACGCTCGGCCACCGGTTCGAAACGCTCGTACCACTCGCGCACCTCCGTTGGAGCACCATTCAGCTCCTCGCGCACCAACGGTGATGTGACCAGGCTGAAGCGACCCTCCTCGATCTGCCTGAAAAAGGCACGACTGGCGTCGGCAAACTCCACGTCAAACGGGCCGCCGTAGATCGAGGTGTCGGCGTACACGCGGATGTTGGGCTTCGCCGATGAGCTCATGATTCACCCTTGGCTATTATATCGGATGCATGGGCGATCAGCACAACCCCCCCCAATGAGATGCCGGCCGGCGATCAAGCGTGATATCTCCTGCCCCCGTGACGCCGCCGGGCTTTCGGCTACAATGCTCGTTCCGGTGAGTGATGCCGGATCGCGGCCGGTCGCCCCCCTGGCGGAGGCCGCGGAACCCGCTGGCAACCTTGACGCACACGAGAGGACACCATGCCCGAGATCCGCATCCTTGTGGCCGACCCGCTCTCCGATGAAGGCATGAAGAAGTTCGATGAGCACCCCACGGTCAAGCCTGACGTGCGCACGGGGCTCAACGAGGAGCAGCTCGCCGAGATCGTCGGTGAATACGACGGCATGATCATCCGCTCGGGGGTGAAGATCACCGCCAAGGTGCTCGCGAAGCCCGGCAAGCTGCGGGCCATCGCCCGGGCCGGCGTGGGCGTGGACAATATCGACC
>CAYVVX010000013.1:5637-9914 GCA_964455315.1 uncultured Planctomycetales bacterium
CGGAGGCCGGCGTGCTGGTGATGAACACACCGGACGCGAACACGATCAGCACGGCCGAACAGACCCTGGCGTTGATGCTGGCGCTGGCCCGGCACGTTCCGCGGGCGGATGCCCACGTACGCGAGGGCAAGTGGAGCCGCAAGGAGTTCACCGGGACGCAGCTCGCGGGCAAGACGCTGGGCATCTTCGGCATGGGCCGCGTGGGGCGGGCGGTGGCGCTGCGGGCGCTGGCGTTCGAGATGCGCGTGCTGGCGTACGACCCGTTTTTCTCAGGGGACAGCGCCCTGGACGGCCGGGTGCAGATGGCCGGCAGTCCCGACGACGTCTTCCGGCAGAGCGACTACATCTCGCTGCACACGGTGATGAACGATTCGACCCGCAACATGATCAACCGCGAGTCGATCGCCAAAATGAAGGACCAGGTGCGGATCATCAATTGCTCGCGCGGCGGGGTGATCAACGAGGCCGACCTGGCCGAGGCGCTGGCTTCGGGCAGGGTGGCCGGCGCGGCTTTGGATGTGTACTCCGCCGAGCCGCCGAAGGACAACCCGCTGTTGAAGGCGCCCAACGTGGTGCTGGCGCCGCACCTGGGCGCGTCGACGGAAGAGGCCCAGCTTGCCGTGACGGTGGATGCGGTGGACGCGCTGCTGGCGTACCTGGTCAAGGAGGAGATCCGCTGGGCGGTGAACGTGGCGGGCATGCCCTCGCAGCTCAGCGATCGGGACAAGAGTTACCTGGACCTGGCGAGGCGGATGGGTACGATCATGTCCCAGCTCTGCACCGGCGGCGGCATCCAGTCGGTCAGCGTGCTGACCCACGGCGAGTCGCTGGCTTCGCTCGGACGGACCATCCAGAAGCAGTTCCTGCTGGACCTGCTGAGCCCGCATTTCACCGCCCGGCTCAACCTGATCAACGCCGAGTCCTCCGCCCAGTCGCGGGGCATCAAGCTCGAATGCAGCAACGACATGGCCGTCAGCACGGTGACGGACAGCGTGCTGGTGCGGGTGGCGGCGCGGGACAGCGTGCAGGAGATCGTCGGTGAGGTCTCGGCCGATGGTCTGCCGCGGATCATGGCCATCAGCGGGTACCAGATGAACCTGGTGCCGGACGGCGAGATGGTACTGATCTTCAACGACGACCAGCCGGGTGTGATCGGCGTCGTTGGCACCATCTTCGGCGACCACAAGGTCAACATCGCGGACATGATGCTCAGCCGGCAGAAGGATACGGCCCTGATGGTGCTGAAGCTGGACGCGCCGATTCCGCAGCCGGCCATGGACGCGCTGCAGCAGCGCAAGCCACCGATCATCAAGGTGCTGCCGGTGACGCTGCCTCCGCTGGGATAGCGCGAGGGTCTACGTAGCGGCGGTGATGGGTTCGGGGCATTGCTGCGCCACCGTGCGGGGTCCGTGCCGCGGCCGCATTCCGAATCTCAAATCTCAAATCTCAAATCTCAAATCTCAAATCTCAAATCTCAGATCTGAAATCTGAAATCTGAGGATTGAGATCGGGGTTCCCAGGGGGGGAACTCGGAGATCCTCGATAACGGAGCCGCCCGTGTATCGGGATGGTGTGCCCATGATCCGCGCCTGTGCAGTGCTGGGGTTGACTGTGGCCGGAGTCGTCGCATCGTCCGTCGCCATGGCCGGGGATGAGTCGGCATTCGTTCCCTTCGAGGGCAACACCTGAGAGCTGGAGTGCCCGCCGGTCGAACCGTGGCGGACGCTCACGCCGGCCGAGGGGTTTCATGGGGTGTGGCACGTCGCGGGGGATCTGGACGGTGACGGTGTCGTTGAACCTGCGGGTCAGTCCCTTGCGCTCGGCATCGATCACGTACACGGTCGCGGAGGGCTGAAGATAGGGGTCGGCCGAAGCTGCGACTTTACTGTACCAAGGCGCAGCGATTCGGCACAAGCCCGAGCCGGCTATCGGAGTGGTCGTGCGGCGTGTGGCGGGAGCGATGGCCGTCGAAGTCGGGCCTATTGCAGGTCGGGGTCGGCGATGGCGATCTGGCTGGCGTTGTTCACGCCGAACAGCTTGAGCCAGTAGGCGTAGTTGGCGGTGTGATCGGGCAGACCGCTGGCCCCCTTGCGATTCGCAAGCTGGAGGCCGGCGGCGTGACCGTCCATGAACGCGGCGTTGGAGAACCGGTCCATGTGCATCTTGCGGGCAGCGCGGCGCGGGCCGGGCCCGTCGTTGATGTTGCCGGCCACGGCCTTGCCCTCGGGCAGGTGTCCGCCGCGCCATACGTCCATGACGTCGATGCCGCCGTTGGCCCAACTGGCGGGATTCCGGATGGCCCAGTTGGCGTGGGCCTGCCGGACGGAGGGGTTGCCGGCGAAAGCGACTGACTTGTCCTCGCGGGCCGCGTCGATCAGGTAGACGACTTCGGAAGCCCGCTTGTAGGTGCTCAGCTTCGAATACGCGGCGGTGCTGGGATTGTCATGGACGATCTGTTCCCAGGTGCCGCTGGGATTGGGCTGCCCGCCGGAGAGCGGGCCGCGGGGGTCCATGGCGTTGACGACGTAGTCCATGAACAGGGAACCGATCTGGCTGGAGCGCTCGGCGCAGTGAAGAACCTCCATCTGGTCGACGCGCAGCTCGTTAAGTTGAAAGTTGGGGGGGAACTTGCGGATCTGGCCCAACTCCTTGGCGATGACCATGGTCCAGTGGGTGGTATTGCTGTCGCCGCCGCGGGGCATCAGGTCGTTATTGGTAATGGCGAACGTGTACAGCGCGACGCCGGACTGGCGCAGGTTGCTGAGGCACTGCGACTGGCGGGACTGGGCCCGGGCCCGGGACAATGAGGGCAGCAGGATGGCGATCAGCAGGGCGATGATCGCGACCACGACGAGGACTTCGATGAGGGTGAAACCGGCGGGGGCTTGACGTCGTGTGTTCATCATGGTGGGGCTCCAGCGTGCGACTGCGGTACTCCTGGTCCCTATAATACGATCCCGGCGGATGTCTGGTCAATCTGAATCGAATCGAGGCAAACTCATGGCATTTTTCCTGGGCTCATTCATCACCGCTCTCGTGGTCGCCGCGGGGGCTCCCACCGGCTCGCCGCCCGAGTTCCCCCCGCTGCGGCACGGGGTCAAGGCGGTCTTCGGTCAGGACGGCAACGACCACGGCGGGGACTTCGAAGGTCGCATTCCCGGGCTCGTCCGGGGTTTCCACGATCTCGGGGTCGATCTGACCCGCATCGAGTTCAAGTGGGCCATCATCGAGCCCACCCGGGGCGTCTACGACTGGTCCGAGCCGGATCGACTCATCGCCTACCTGCATGATAACGGCATCGAGCCGATGTTGATGATGTACTGCGCGCCAATCTGGGCCATGCGCGGCAGACCCGAGGACGAGGAGCTGTTCATCGCCCGCGGCGAGCAGAATCTGCATACCGTGGTCTGGCCGGAGCGCAAGTTTCTCGAAGATTTCGAACGTTTCTGCGAGGCCGCCGCCCGGCGCTACGCCGGGCGGGCCAATCTTTTCGAGTTCTGGAACGAGCCCGACGGCATGGCCGGGCCGATCGTGCTCCACGACCGCGACGGCAAGGCCGTGGACGTGCGCTACGGCGGCGACGCGGCCGAGTACACCTACTGGCTCAAGCGGATGTACGCGGCCGTGAAGCGCGGCAACCCGGACGCACAGGTCGCGGCGGGGTCACTCTGCGTGCATGACTTGAAGTTTATAGAGGGTATTTATGCGGCGGGCGGCCGGGAGGCGTGTGACGCGATCAGCCTGCATCCTTACGCGGACAAGGGGATCAACGTGGGGTGGGTGCGCGACGTCCGCGAGGTCATGTGCCGCAACGGCGACTGGGCCAAGCCGGTGTGGCTGAGCGAGTTCGGGTGGACCTCCAAAGGGCAATACGACGAGAAGACGGGCGGCTTTGATCCCTCGGCCGATGAGCACGCCCGGATCATCCGGGAGACGTTTCCGCAGATCATCGCCCTGCCCTACATCACCCACTCGTTCTTCTTCACCCTGAACGATTGGGGCACGTCCGCCGGCGGCATCGACAGAATCGGCATCCACACCTTCGGGATCATGGACTACGGGCTTCATCGCCGGCCGGGGTTCGAGGCATTCAAGGAGGTGGTGGCGGGAACACCGAAGGCGGCGCGGAAGGCGGACCATGCGCCGCGGCGGACGTTTGCACCGCTGGCGCGGACGGTGGACTGCACGTCGAACGGCTTCGTGAGCTTCAGCACGCAGGGGTACGATCCGGCGGGGGTGGTGCGCTCGCGGCGGTCGCAGGTGGAGGTGAGCATCCC
>CAYVVX010000013.1:9924-18138 GCA_964455315.1 uncultured Planctomycetales bacterium
CTGCTGAAGGAATCGCTGCTGCGGGCGGGGAGCCTGCGGCCGAAGCACGTTGCGGATGATGCCGCGGTGCGTGTGGCGGAGGTGTCGATCGGCGTGAACGTGTCCGCGGGCAGCCCGGGGGTGTATCCGGTGACGCTGCAGATCGAGAACGGCTCGACCGCCGACGGGCTGGTGTCGGTGCCGGCGGATGCGGCGCGGGTGAAGGAGCCGCCGCAGATTGACGGGGTGTTGGGCGAGTGGGGCGAGCGGCTGAACATTACGGCGGGCAAGCTGCGGGCGGGGTTCGCCTGGGATGACCAGTACCTCTATTTCGCAGCCCGCGTGGAAGACAAGGAGCATCAGCAGCCGCACCAGGGGCGCGACCTGTGGAAGGGCGACTGCATCCAGCTCGGCATCGACTCGAAGCGCGACGCGGTGCGCGGGAGCAAGTACGACGACAACGATTCGGAGCTGGCTCTGGCGCTGGCCGGCGGAAAGCCGGCGATGTGGCGCTACGCGTGCCCGCCGGGCGGCTACGTCGGCGAGGTGGAGGGGGCGAAGCTGGCCGTTCGGCGCGAGGGAGAGGTGACGGTGTACGAGATGGCGCTGGCGTGGAAGGAGATCGACGACACGGCGCCGGGGGCGGGGCGGATCATCGGCCTGTGCATCGCGGCCTGCGACTGGACGGGCGAGGAGCGCGTCGTGCATCGCTTCGGGGATGGGGTGATCGGGGGGAAGGAGCCGTATCGGTTCGGGGGCATGAGGTTGGTGGGAGAGGGGAGAAGCGAGCAATGAGACCTTGAGTTCGGACAAGAGGGTCGTTCAATGCCTTTCCGCAAGGCCTCTCATGCCTTCTGAGCAATGTGGCATTACCGGGATCGACTTCGTAGAATAAGCAGGATGAGGTGTTCTATGCAGCAAGACGATTTCGCATGGCTGGTCGAGCACGGCCCGGAATTATTCAGCCAGTACGCCGGCCAATGGATCGCCGTTCGGGATGGCGAAGTGGTCGGGGTCGGCGATACAGCGCCGGAGGCGGCCAAGCAGGCCCGGGAGAAAGACGCAGAGGCTCCCTTCATCCTTGAAGCCCTCGATGCCATCGGAGACACCGTCTATGGCGGTGCATAGCTGGCAGAGGCGCCCAACCAGGTATTTCGGCGAGGTCTGGGTACCAATCGTTCCGATCGCCCTACAAGGAGTTGATGGTCAGTTCCAACCTCTCGCTCTGCAGATTGACTCCGGTGCCGTCATTTCGCTGCTTCGTCGATCCACGGCGGATCTGCTGGGCATTGATTGGGAAACAGGTCGCGAGATCGAATTGAGCAGCGTCGGTGGGGCACCGACTCGGGCTCATCTTCACAGCATCATGACGGAATTCCCGGGCGTTACTCGTCGACCAGTCCAGTTCGCCATTGCCGAGTCGGAGAGTGTGCCGAATCTGCTGGGCCGTGTCGACGTCTTTGAGAGCATTCAGATTCAGTTCGATCCGACGTCGAAAGACACGACCCTGTTGCCGCCTTGGTTGGACGCTACAGGCAGGCGAATGTGGGATCTCCTGCTGGAGACAGAGGATCACATCCTGCATCGCTGGTCGGACACGGGCTTGTACCCTCCGGCCAACGTAGTCGCGAAGTGGTTTATTGAGCGGGCCGCTCAGATTCTGGCCGACGTGACAGGGTTGTTGAAGCTCCATCGAAGATACGGCGCACCCCTCTATGTCCGGGCGATGTGGGAGCTGGCTTTACAGTATGAGTACTTGATGCGCGATCCACTCCGTAGAGCGCAGCAATATGCCGATTATGCCAAGGTGACGGCCCACGAATCATATCGAAAAACCATGAACCTTCCCCCTTCGCCATTGGTGGACATCATCGCCGGTTCCCCTCGCCGCTCTGAGGGTGAAACCCGACTTGAACAAGATTATCAGGCGGTCGTGAGTCAGTTCCGCTCGCAGGACAGGAAGGGAAAAATGCGGTTGTGGAGTAACTGGTATGACATGTCCGTTGTCGACTTCGCCAAGCACATCGACGGGCTCAATTCCGATGCTGGTGTGCGAAATGAGATCGGCTGGGAGACAGAGTACCGGTTCATCTATGCGGCGTGTTCTGAATGGGCCCATGCGGACCCATTTTCAACGCGATCGAGCGATTTGTTTGCAGGTGGCCACCCACGTGTGTTGCTGATGACGTGCCTGTCATATTACGCGAGGATCCTGAGGCGCGTCAGTCAGCAAATTGTCCTCACCAACGAGCAGCACGAGCTACTGAAATCCTTGGCCAACAAGAATCCTTGATCCTTATCTCTCCACCCGCACCAACCCGCATGCCTTGCGCACTTCGCGCATGGTCTGCGCCGCCACAGCCCTGGCGCGGGCCGCACCATCGGCAAGTATGCGCTCGACCTCGTCGGGTTTCTGCGACAGCTCCTGGTAGCGTTGCCGCGCGGGGCCGAGCACCTCGAAGAACAAGTCGGCCAGCCGTTTCTTCACTTCGCCATAGCCCATGCCGCCGGCGCGGTAGCGCCCCTCCCACTGAGCAATCTCATCCTTGCTCGCAATCAGCCGCAGCAGCGCCATCACGTTGCACTTGTCCGGATCCTTCGGCTCCTCCACCGGCGTCGAATCGGTCTTGATGGACATGATCCGCTTGCGGGTGGGCTTCTCCTCCGCGAACAGCTCGATGGCGTTGTCGTAGCTCTTGCTCATCTTCCGCCCGTCGATGCCCGGCACGACGGCCACCTCCGCGCGGATCAGCGGCTCAGGGTAGAGCAGCACCTCCACGCCGAAGGCCTGGTTGAACTTGGTCTGGATGTCCTGGGTCACCTCGATGTGCTGCTTCTGGTCCTGTCCGACGGGGACGCCCTGCGGCTTGTAGATGAGGATGTCGGCGGCCTGCAGCACCGGGTAGGCGAACAGCCCGTGGTTGGGCAGCAGCCCCTGGGCGACCTTGTCCTTGTAGGACACGCAGCGCTGGAGCAGGCCCATCGGCGTAACGCAGGAGAGAATCCACGCCAGCTCGCAGACCTCGGGAACATCGGTCTGGCGGAAGAAGACCGTCCTGGCCGGGTCGAGCCCGACGGCGAGGTAGCTCAGGGCGACCTCGCGGGTGTACTGCTCCACCCTGGCCGCGTCATGCAGGCTGGTCAGGGCGTGGTAGTTGGCGATGAAGTAGAAGCACTCGTGCCCCTGGTTCTGCATTTCGACCTGCGGGCGCATGGCCCCGAAATAGTTGCCCAGGTGCAGTCGGCCGGAGGGCTGGATACCGGAAAGGACGCGCATGTCGAATTCCTCCTGGTCTGGCGTGGAAGGCCTGCCCCCATCGGGGAGGCTCCCAGGGTCGTGAAAGCGGATTATGGCGAAGGCGGTGGGGGATGCAAAGCGGGCGGCGGCGGGGAGCGGCTGGACCGCCGGAGGATGGGTAGCCGAAAATGATGGTATGGCGACCGCTGAACCAGCCGCGTCCCAGGCCACATCGCCCGCCCTGTCCCGGGCTCCGGGCCGGGCGGCGAGCCTCGGCGGCGGGATTCCGCGCGGGCTGGGGTTGTTCTTCGGGGGGTTCGCGCTGCTGAATCTTCTCGGGGAACTCCGTTCGCCGCACTTCGATGCGAACCTGTGGTGGATCGACCTGCGACCGATGTCCCCGGCGGTGGCGGCCACGCTGCTGGCCGCGAGCGGCGTGGCGATGATCCTGTTCGGCGTCTGCCCGCGGATGTCGCGGTGGCGGCAGTGCGTGACGGCCGGGCTGATCGCGGCGCTGGTGGGCATCGCGCTGGCGAACGCGATCGAATATGTGCGGCTGGTGCGGAGCGGCGGGATTCGCTCGGGGGCGGAGCTGCCGATGTCACTGCTGGTGGCGTTGGCGCTGCTCATCGTGGTGCGGCGGGTGCTGCGCTGCCCGAAGCCGATGCGTGGCCGGTGCGGGCTGGAGGCGGTGGTGATCGCGGCCACGGTGATGTCCTGCGGGCTGCTGTTTCCGCTGGGACAGATGTGGTGCTTCGGCAAGACCGATTATCGCCGGCCGGCGACCGCGGCGGTGGTCTTCGGAGCCCGGGCCTATGCGGACGGGAGCTGCTCGGTGGCGCTGAGCGACCGCGTGACCACCGCCTGCGACCTGTACCGCGACGGGCTGGTCGGCATGCTGGTGTTTTCCGGCGGACTGGGTGACGGGGAACTCAGCGAACCCCAGGCCATGCGGCGGCTGGCCATGCAGATGAAGGTGCCCGCGGACGCCATCCTGCTCGACGAACAGGGGCTCAATACCGACGCGACAGTGGAGAACACCGCGAGGATGTTCCAGGAGGAGGAGATGGTTCGCGTCCTGGCGGTCAGCCACTTCTACCACCTGCCGCGGGTCAAGCTCCGCTACCAGCGTGAGGGGGTTGAGGTGTACACCGTGCCGGCGGTGGAGACGTACACGTTGACCCAGATGCCGTACCTGGTGCTGCGCGAGGTGGCCGCGTTGTGGGTGTACTATCTCCGCCCGCTGGTCGGCTGAGCCTTCGCTTGCCCGCTCCTTACCACGCTCTGACTCCATCGAGCTGAACACGGGCGACCCGCGTGCGGTTCGGCGCGCAACGAGGAAGACGGCCACCTGGCGGGGTGGCCATCTTCCCGGCGCGGTAGGAGGTCAATGATCCGGTGGCGTTGGTGCCTGTCTCGCTTTCCGACACCCGCCTGCCGTGGTCCGCCCTTCGCCCCGGCGACACCCAGGCTTGATATGCCCGATGGCCTTGATAGGCCGGCTCGCCGATGACACTGGAATAGGGAGCATCCCCCGTGCCAGGGAAGGTCCGATATATCGAATGCAACGCTAATTCGGTTACTGTTTGCCTGACAGAAGGTTGCGTCAGCTTCAGATGGGGATTCCTTGGCCGCGATTCCGGGGTGCTCCCGGATGTGAGCAGATGTACCCAGCCGCGCGTCGGTTCGGTGGGTAGTATCGCCCGGGCCGGCGGTGTCACGGGGCGCGGTTCGCTCCAGGGGGCCTTGGCTTAACGCCGCGGTGGCCGCGGGCGGTTTGCAGCCCTCCAGTGCCGGCGTGTTCCGATAACGCGTTGAATTATCCTAAGTGTTCACTTATGCTGGTGTTATGGTTGCCTCGACGGCCGTGAGCAACCTGGTGTGAAGGCTCGGCAACCAGCTTGAGAGTGGGCAGAAGGCCTTTCCGATCCGATAGTCTCTCGGGGCCCGCCGGGCGCGAGGTTGTGCCGCGCGCCGGGGATGGGTGCGTTGACGGGACGAACGGCGATGAACCGACGGAGCCCGGCTCCGCGGTCGGATAAAGCGGAGATAACATCTTGCGATTCAGTGAACTGCACCGCGACCAGAAGCTGGTCATCTCGTTCGAGCTGTTCCCGCCGAAGACGCCGGAGGCGACCGAGCGGCTGTTCGAAGCGGTGATCCCCGCGTTGAACCGGCTGTCGCCGGGGTTCTTCACCTGCACCTACGGTGCGGGCGGCGGCACCCGCGGGACGACGCTGGAGGTGGTTTCCAGGCTGCGCCGGGACGTCGGGGTGGAGGCGGCCAGCCACCTGACCTGCGTGGGGGCGTCCCGGGATGAGATCGGGGCGTACCTGGATGCGGTGTCCGAGGCGGGGATCGGCAGCATCGTCGCGCTGCGCGGCGACCCGCCGAAGGGGGATGACAGCTTCCGCCCCCATCCGGACGGCTTCAGCTACGCCGTCGAGCTGGTCCGCTACCTCAAACAGCGGGGCGGCTTCGATATCGCCGTGGCGGGCTACCCCGAGGGGCATCCGGAGTCGGCGAGCAAGCAGAAGGACTGGGAGCATTGCGCCCGCAAGGTGGAAGCCGGCGCCGACGTGATCATCACGCAGCTCTTCTACGACAACGAGGACTTCTTCGCGTACGAGGACCATCTGCGGAACAAGCTGGGCGTCACCGTGCCCATCGTGCCGGGGGTGCTGCCGATCCTGAACACCGCCCAGATCCAGCGGTTCTGCGGCATGTGCGGATCCAAACTGCCGGAGCGGGTCCAGCGGCGACTCGCCGAGTACGCCGACGACAACGATGCCTGCCGCCGGTACGGCGTCGAACTGGCCACCGAGATGAGCGAGGAGCTGATTCGCCACGGCGTGCCGGGGATTCACTTCTACACGTTGAACCGGTCGGACTCGACCGGGGAGATCATGCGCAACCTGGGGCTGCAGGCGTCAGCGGGCTGATTCGCCTTCCCTGACCGCGTGACAGAACAGGTTCATCGACGCGAACAGCCTGGCGTCCTGCCGGGTGAGCCACTGGAAGAACCGCTTCAGCGGGCGGATGCGCCCGAGGATCAATTCCAGGGGCAGGAATGCCCGCCGGAACAGCCCGCTGCCATCGAACGCCACCACGCGAAAGCCGCAAGCCTCAAGCAGCTCGCGCATGTGCCGGCTGGAGAAGTGTTCGTGCCAGCCCTTGCGGGCATCGATATCGCCGATGAGCCCATCCGCGCTGGTGACGTAGCGGAGGCGATATTCCTCCTCGGAATGGCGGCGGATAAAGAACCAGCGATGCAGGCGGGGAACCCGAAACTTGAGGTTGCCCAGGTCCAGGATCGAGAAGATGTGCCGGCGGGGAACGGTAATCACCAGTGTGCCTCCAGGCACCAGCAGGCGGTGGAGCTCGCGCAGCAGGGCGGGCTGATCGTGCACGTGCTCCAGGACGTCCATCAGGCTGATCGAAGTGAAGGACGCATCCTCGAAGGGCAGCGGCAGCTCCTGCCCGGCGTGGTGCAGATCGAGATGGGGGTGGAGCGCCCGACCCTCGCGAACCGGCTCTCCGGCGGCGTCGACCCCGACCAGCCGGCGAACCCCGCGGGAGGTGAGGGTGTTCAGGAAGTCGCCCCGATAGCAGCCGAAATCCAGATGAGCGGCGCTGTCCGCGGGAACCTTCTCCCAGACGAACCCGGCCCGCGATGCTCCGTGAGGATTGCCGTCGGAGAGAGCGGTACGCATCGGCGACGAGTGTACCGCGTCCTCCGGCTGATGTCGCCGGAGGTCCGCGTCTCTCCCAACCGTGCCCGCAACCTGGCCCGGCGGGAGCCGCTTGACATCCGCGCCCGCCGGCGTGACAATCCCTCCATTCGAGGGCGTGTCGAGACGGTAACTTTGGCGTCAACATCTACTGCGCACGCATTCTCAGCATCGTGACGCCGGTGCCGCGGTTCATCAGATCGACTTTAAACGGCGACGCGAGCGTCGGGGGGAGGGTCTGCCTTGATTTCCGGCGGGCAGGACCGGCGTGTCTCCCGGTCGCCCCGTGCGGCGAACACCGGCGTCTTGACCCCCCGCGCCGGTTCGACTACTGGTGAGCCTTCTCTCGAAGCGTGGCCGGACGACAGCTCCGGCGGACGGAAGTCAGGGCCAACGGGCTGCCCGGGTCGGGTGTGGTCCAGGCCCTTGAGGTCATTCTTATTCGATTGGATCGTGATCGCCGACGGTTCGGGCCCGCGGATGTGTAACCGCCTGCCAGAGTCCCCGAGATCGGATCATGTTCGGAACCAGCGATGCCTGTCCCAACCGAGACGCTGTGGAATATTCGCAAAGTCAGCATCGTCTTCGCCGCCTCCAGTGTGGCCCTGCTGGGCAGCCTGCTGTGGATGGTCAAGGTCGATTATGACCGCCCCTGGCGGCACGTGCAGGACAACTATGTCGACCTCCAGGCCACCCTGGCGTATTACGACGTGCTGGGGACGAAGACCGGGCAGGCCCAGGAGGAACTGGCCAACGCGAAGGCCGCGCTGGATGCCGCCCGCGAGCGGTTCAACACCCACCAGGAGCGCGTCGGCCACCTGTTGACCGCGCTGGCATCCGATGGCGCCATCGACGCCCGCCCGCTGGCCGAGGAGATCCTGGCGGTGCTCGCCGAGGAGCCTCCCGCGGCGGTCAAGATGGGCGCCGTCCGGCTCGGGGATCCCTTCCAGCAGTTCATCGCCGAGCTTCTCGACAATCCCGACCCGGCGGTTCTGGCCGGGCGGCTGAGCGGGGAGCAGGATGTCCGCGGCCAGTTCGCCTCCCTGCTGGGCTGGTTTGACCAGGCGCGGCTGCGGGACCAGTTGGACCGCATCCGCGGTCGTTACGCGGCCACCGAACTCGAACAGAAGAACCTCAAGAGCGAGATGGGCGTGGCGGCGGTGCTGTTCGAGCAGGCCGCCGGACTAAATGGTTCCGAGGATCCGCGGACCAAGGCTCGGCAGGCGGCGCTTGAGCGGCTCCTGAAGCGCCCGCCGCGCCCGGGGG
>CAYVVX010000013.1:18148-20434 GCA_964455315.1 uncultured Planctomycetales bacterium
CCGGCTGGCCTACGATCAACTGGCCGACGAGCGCCAGGACATCGAGCGGCAGATGCGCGATCTGACCGCGGGTGTCACCGATGCCGAGAAGGCCCTGGCCAAGGTGGAGAAGGAGCGGGCCGACGCCGAGAAGAAGTACGCTGATCTGTCCAGCGCGGTGAAGCGCGGGCTGTTCAACCTGCCGCTGCTGGATTTCGCCGCACCCAAGGGCACGCCGGGCCGGCACGAGGTCAAGCAGGTGGTGCTGCCTGACGTGAAGCTGGAGCTGAACTTTCTCCAGGGTTATGCCACCGACCGGTGCATGACCTGCCATGTCGCCATCGACAACCGCAACTTCACCCGGGCCAGCCTGGCGACGCGGCTGGAGAAGGCGGTCTTCTCGATCAACGAGGAGCTGGCCAGGGAGGGGCGCCCGGCGCTGACCCCGCCGGTGGTCGCGGAGCGCGAGGACCTGGAGCCCGGAAGCATCGCCGCGGCCTGGCCGACGCTGACGCCGGCGCAGCAGGAGGCATTCTTCGACGGCCTGGTGCAGCAGGTCAACCGCTATCAGCGGATGCGCGGCGAAGAGGAACTGAAGTTTGGCCAGCCGCTGCTGGCCCATCCGGACCTGGACCTTTACGTGGCCAACGATTCGGCCCACCCGATCAGCCGCATGGGCTGCACGGTCTGCCACGAGGGCAACGGGGAAGAGACCGACTTCGTGCTGGCGGCGCACACGCCCAAGACGCACGAGGAGCGGGAAGAGTGGAAGCGCAAGTACTACGTTCGCAGCGCGGGGGTGATCCCCGAGCAGAACTTCGAGACGGCCGAGCATCACTGGGACCGTCCCATGCTGGTGCCCAAGTACTCGGAGGCGTCATGCACCAAGTGCCACACCGAGGCGACGGATGTGGCCTACTTCAACAACGCGCCGGCGGCGGCCAAGATCAACGAGGGGCGGTTCCTGTTCAAGACGGTCGGCTGCATCAACTGCCACCTGGTGGAAGAGCTGGAAGGCGCGCGGCGGGTGGGCCCCGAGCTGCGCCACGTGGGCGAGAAGCTGACCAGGGGGTTCATGCACAACTGGATCTGGTTCCCGAAGGATTACCGGCCCTCCACCTGGATGCCGCACTACTTCCAGCAGGAAAACAACGACGCCGGCTCGGAGACCGGGGGCGGCGACCGCGACCCTGAGCTGCGCACCCGAACCGAGGTGGTCGCCCTCACCGAGTACCTGCTGGCCAGCAGCAAGGGGTATACCGAGCAGGTGCCCGAGCTGCCCGAGAACCTGTGGAAACCGATCGCGGAAGACGAGGAGGCCCATGCGGCCGCGGCGGATCGCGGGCGAAAGCTGTTCGGCTCGGTGGGCTGCCTGGCCTGTCACGCGGCGCTGGCCTATCAGCCGGACGACGAGGAAGCGGAGGACGGGCTGGGCGAGCCCCTCGGCCAGCGCTGGATCCGCGGAGACCTGATCGACAAGCTGGAAGCGCTGACCGGCGAGGTGAAGCGGGCCAGGGCTCTGCGGCTCAAGCATCGCATGATGGAGATGGCCAGGGAAGACGGGGCCGACCCGGCGGAAGTGTCCCTGAACGACGACGAGAAGAACGCGGCCCGGCTGGCGATCAGTACCGAGGACGATCCCGGCGACGGCATCGCCCTGGGACCGATCATCGAGGCGTTCGACAAGGCCTTCACCGGCCCGCGGTACAACGAACCGGCGGCCCGGCGCGAGGCGATCAAGGCGACGCTGGGCAAGGTCGCGAAGGTTCCCGCCGGCGTGACCATCAGCGAAGACGAGGAAGACCTGGTCTACGTCGGTGACGACGCCTTCGACGCCATCTGGGAACACTGCAACGCCCGCTACGAGGAGCTGGACTACAACCATCGGGTCGAATACGCCCTGGCCAACTTCCCCGACGGCACGGACACACTGCTGCGTCCGGACTCCATCGGGGAAAAGCCGGTGTTCACGCGCTTCGGGCCGGAACTGTCCAGCATGGGGACCAAGTTCGCGACCGACGAGGACGCCGTCCGCTGGCTGTTTCTCTGGCTGAAGGATCCGCAGCATTACTCGACCACCAGCAAGATGCCCTCGCTGCGGCTGTCGCCCTACACCGCGCCGGGCGAGGAAGGCGCCGAGGGCACGCCGGCCGACGAGGCCCTGGACCTGGCCGTGTACCTGAGCACGCTCAAGGAGAACGAGACCTTCTCGACCGAGCCGTTCGACGCCGATCCCGAGGAGGGCGAGCGGATGGCGGAGATGCGCGACGAGCTGATCCTCAATCTGCTGGGGGCGCTGAACTCGCA
>CAYVVX010000013.1:20444-21556 GCA_964455315.1 uncultured Planctomycetales bacterium
CTCAACGACGAGACCGGTGAGCTGAGCAGCCAACTGGTTTCGCGACTGTCGTCCTCCCTCGGTGAAGATGAGGCCGGGGCCCGGATCGCCTCGATGGACCTGGGGCAGCGGCAGTGGATGTTCCTCGGCGACAAGCTGATGACGCACTACGGCTGTTCCGCTTGCCACCTGGTGGCGGGGTATGAGCGGGCGGTGCGCCCCGGCACGGAGGTGAGCACCTGGGGCGAGAAGCAGCTTTCCAAGCTCGATTTCGGTTTCTTCGAGCACGAGTTCGAGAAGGATCGCAAGAAGGACCCGCTGTTCCACGGCCTCTACCCCGAGAACCGCGAGAAGCTGATTGAGGCGGCCCACACCAATCCCCACGAGGCGATCGAGCACAGCCTGGCGTCGTTCGCGTGGCACAAGATGCGCAACCCGCGGATCTACGACCGGCGCAAGCTCAAGGGGCCCTATGAAAAGCTGAAGATGCCCAACTTCTTCTTCACCGATGACCAGGCCGACGCGCTGGTGACCTTCCTGCTGTCGCGCAAGCCGCCGCGGGTGGGGGAGAGCCTGCAGGTTGACTACGCGGGGACACCGGAGGGCCGGGTGGCCAGGGGCCGCGACCTGGCCTGGGAGCTCAACTGTGTAGCCTGCCACAAGATCGATGCCAACGTCGCGGTGATTAACCAGTTTTTCCGGGTGGACCAGGGCGGCGAGACGGTTTTTGACGAGGTCAACGCGCCGCCGTGGCTCCGCGGACAGGGATCAAAGATCAAGCCCGCCTGGCTGTACGGGTTCCTCAACGACGTGCAGATGCTCCGCCCCTGGCTCAAGGTGCGCATGCCCAGTTTCCACCTGGAGCCGAAGCAGGCCGGGGAGCTGGTCGAATACTTCGTGGGCTTGAGCCAGGAGGAGTCGGACTGGCTCAACGAGCACATCCGGCATGTGGAGCGGTACCGGGGTGAGTCGCACAAGGCGGCCGGCGGCTCCGAGGAGGACGAGGCCGGTGCCGACTGGTTCACCAGGCCCGAGTTTGCCCGCCTGGCGGAGGAACTGCGCGCGTACGGCGTGACCAACCGGCTGGTCACGGAAGCGGCCCTGGACCCGGCGGAGAACGACACGGAGGATCT
>CAYVVX010000014.1:0-4380 GCA_964455315.1 uncultured Planctomycetales bacterium
CCAGGACGACAACATGGGCCTGGTGTTCGTCAAGCCGACCGAGACCGACGACTTCGGCTCCTGATCGGCGGCGGCCGCCGGTTGCACCCTGCCGGCCGTCCCGGTGCCGGCCCAATTTCGACCTTTCGACGCTGATGAGGCGGATCCCGCTTGGGGTTCGCCTTTTTTGCGCGCTCCCGGCGGCGGCGTCCGGCGGCGAATTCCGTACCTGTCGATGGGGTAAACCCTTGAAACTGAAGAAGTTGTCCGCGCGGGCGCCGAAGCGGGCGCTTTTTCCGGACCGGGACGTATAATGGTGGAATGTGTCGGCGGGGCCGTACAGGTCCCTTGTGAAACATGGATTCGCCCCCGCGAATCTGAGAGATCACCAGACGGCGGTCGCGGCGATACGCAAACAACATCGGAGCATGGGGCCGCGGCGCGATTGGCGCGTTCCGCGGGCCTTTGAGTCAAGCACTTCACATGGTTGCACCACATGAACGCCTATGACGCGCATCCGCAGAGTCCGGCGTCCGGCGCCCGGGCGCGGCGCACCACCGGCCCGGTCACCCGCCTGCTCGACACCGTTGGCAGCATCTGGTTCGGCGTTGCCCTGCTGATCCTGATCTTCCTGTACAGCTCGATCGGCTCGGCCGTGCCGCTCATCCGGCAGGGGGCTCTCGCCGACTGGATCGGGCTGGAGTTCCTCCGCTTCGAGAAGAGCGAGATGGAATGGTTCAGTTGGTGGCCGTTCCAGGCGATGATCGGGATGTTCTGCATATCGCTGATCCTGGTGACCCTGCGGCGCATCCCGCTGACCCGGGTGAACGCGGGGGTGTGGATGATCCACACCGGGATCGTGATGCTGGCGGTGTCCAGCGCGTTCTACTTCGGCATGAAGGTGGAGGGTGACGCGGTCATCTTCCAGTCGGTGGCCAGGATCATGGCCCCGGGCATGCGGGCACCGGCGTCGATGGTGGTCCGCCCGGGGGCGTCGACGCATGTCGATGCCGGCGGGGTTCACTACGAGATCGGCGTGCAGCAGATCCTGCCCGACTACTCCATGCGCACCGAGGGGCTGGCCGACAAGAAGACGGCCGCGGTGTGGCTCAGCGTGAGTTCGACCGCCGAGCCGCGGCAGTTCACGCGGGTCTTGCTGCGTGACTACCCGGAGTACAACGAGGACGTGATCCCGGGTCCCAACGGCCCGCAGCGGGCCACCAAGCTGACCAACGGCGAGAAGCGGCTGCTGGATGAAAACCTGCAGATCCAGCTGGATGTCGATCCGGCGGAGTACTTCTATCACGCGCATCAGCCGCCGGTCCATTCCACCGGCGCGATTTACGCCCGGTTTCTGCCGCGCGGGAACCGGACACCGCCCGAGGACTGGACCCAGTTCCGTGTGACCGGGCTGCCGCACTACTACGAGCGGATCACCCATCGCAACGAACTGTGGGCCTCCGCCGAGCTGCCGCCGATCCGCCCGCTGGACCTGAAGGCGGTCCCTCACGACGACACCGCGGGGCGCTTCGAGGGCATTGAGTTCCGGGTTACCGATTACCTGCCCTATGGCGAGCTGCAGCAGCGCTGGGTGGACGGCGGCGAGTTCAATCCGATGATCAGCTTCCGGCTGGACGGCGGTCACGGCGACACGGAGATGGAGTTGTTCGCCCTTCATCCGCGGCCGGAGGATCGGCTGTCCCCGGAGGTCCGGGCCGAGTTCCGCTACGCCGCCAGCGCCGCGGAACGCGAGCAGCTTCTCAAGCAGCCCGAGCCGCGGCTGGTGGTCAGGGTGCCGGGCGCGAACTTCGAGAAAACCATTCCGGTGTCGGAGCTTGGCGATGCGAAGCCCACCGCGCTGGAGGGGACCGAATACACGCTGGAACTGCGTGAGCTGCTTCCCGAGGGCGTGCTGGGCGAGGGCATAAGTTCGCCCGCGCTGGCCCTGGTCCGCGTGACCCGCGGCGACAAAACGTTCCACCGCATCGTCTCCGCCGACAACGCTCTCGACGCGCGGGACATGGACGACAAGCTGCAGCCGCTCCCCGCGATCGCCGACACCGAGATCGAGCTCTCCTACCTGGACGCCATGCCGCAGCGGCTGCTGCTGGTGGCCGGCAGCGATTCCGAAGCCGTCGACGTGGTCCTGAGCGGCCTGAACGGGGCCTGGAATCGCCAGACGGTCCGGGTTGGCAAGAGCTTCAATTTGGTGCCGCAGGTGGGCATGACCGTCGATCGGGTGCTGCGCGGCGCGGTCAGCGAGACGCGCCCGCGGATCGTGCCCCCGACGCAGCGCCAGTCCCAGCAGGGCAAGGCCCAGTCGCTGGTGCGCGTCGAGATCAGCGATGGCAAGGGCCCGGTCCAGAGCATGTGGCTGCCGTTCCATCAGTACGCCTTCCGGGATGCCGAACGGGCCCAGCCGGGACGGTTCCGGTACTTCCCGCAGCGGCTGCGGCTGGCCGACGGCTCGACGATGGAGGTGTTGTACGGCCGCTGGCGGGACCGGTTGCCCGAGCCGGTGGCGCTGGACAAGTTTGTGCTCAAAACCTATCCCGGCGGCGATCGCCCCAGCGATTACGTCAGCATGGTGCGTTTCAAGCGCGACGGCAAACTCTGGCCGGCGGACCACTCGCTCGAGGTGCGCAGCAACACCCCCAGGCAGCACGGCGACTTCTGGTACTTCCAGTCGATGTGGGATCCGGGCACGCAGTGTCACACCGTCCTGGGCGTGGGCAACCGCGTCGGGGTGCACTGGATGCTGGCCGGCGTATGCATTTCCATCTTCGGGATGATTTACGCGTTCTATATCAAGCCGGGGATCATCCGGCGGCGCAAGCAGCGGGCTCTCGATGAGGCCCGCCGGCGCGGCAAGCTTCCCGCCGCCCAACCGGTGCCGCAGCGCGAACCGGAACTGACTTCCACGGGGATTTGACCAGGATGGGACCGATCATGGGCGAGAACCGAATGCGATGGAGCGTGGGTCTGGCGGCGGCGTTGCTGGCGCCGGCCTGGGCGCCGGCGGCGGATGAGAAGGCGGCGACGGCCTCCCCGGCCTTCGCGCAGAGCGTCCAACTGGACCAGGTGCGGCTCATCGCCGTGCAGCATGACGGGCGGTTCAAGACGCTGGACACGCTGTCCCGGGAGATGGTCCGCCACATCACCGGCACGGACTTCTTCACCGTCAAGGCCTCCGAGACCGACAAGGGTATCCGCCAGGACCCGGTGTTCACCTATCTCGATCTGGTCTTCAACAACCAGGCCTACACGGACACGCGGCTCATCTTCATCAAGAAACGCCCCATCCGGCACGCCCTGGCCCAGGCCGCTGCGGACCAGATCGACAAGCAGGAGCGCGAGCAGATCCTGACCGACGGGCGGGTATCGCTGAAGTTCCTGGCCCTGCCGGCGGTGCAGGCCAGGCTGATCGACCTCAACCGCGACATCATGACCACGGCCAAGGAAGTGGATGCGCTGCAGGACGCGGCCTCGCTGGCCAGCCCGCGGGTGCTGCTGTCGCTGATGCGGGTGCTCCCGCCGCCGGAGTCCACCTCGGTGCAGGATCGCTGGTTCGGCCTCGATGATCTGGCCGGCGCGGCACCGACCGACGCCGCCCATGCCGGATTGAACACCGGCGCCGAGATTCCCGGGCTGGAGCCCTCGCGACGCGGCCGCCTGTTGCAGTTCTGGAACGAGGCCCGGCAGGCCTGGCTGGCCAGGGACGCGGCCGGGGCGACGGCGGCGCTGAACGGGCTCGCCGCTTCGTTGGCCGAGGTCAATCCGGCCGTGTATCCGCCCATGCGCAAGCTGGCTCTGGAGCACTGGTACTATAAGTACAAGAAGATGACCTGGACGTGGGTCGCCTATGCGATCGCGGTGATCTTCCTGCTCATGGGCATCGTGTACCGCTGGAAGGCGGCCCGGGTGATCGGCGTAAGCTGGTTTGTGCTGGCCTTCGGGCTGCACACCGTCGCCTCTGGAATCCGCTGGTATCTCGCCGGGCGCATCCCCAACTCGAACATGTTCGAGGCGGTGACCGCGGCGGCGTGGTTCGGCGCGGTGGTGGCGATCTTCTTCGAGCTGGCCCCGGCCATGGCGCGGCGAAAGCTGCTCTGGAAGATCGCGGCCATCTTCACGCCGGCCGCGGCGGTGACCTGGGCCGGGGCGATCCTGGCCAAGGGCATCGAGTTTGACAACTGGCAGCAGTGGGGCCCGGTGCCGATCACAGCGCTGATCGTGTTCGCCGTCGGCGCGATGGCGTTGATCGCGATGACCATCGCCCCGCGCGTGGGCGCGGGCAGCGGCCTGTCGCTGCTGGGAGCCTGCGTCGCCGGCATGGTGGCGTTGATGGCCGGGGCCTTCCTGCCCGTCCAGCTCAACAGCGACATCAGCAACCGCATGCCG
>CAYVVX010000014.1:4390-20959 GCA_964455315.1 uncultured Planctomycetales bacterium
TCGTACTGGCCTACGTCACCGCGGCAATCTACGTCGTGGGGCGGCTGCTGACCCGGCCGACCACCGGCCTGTGGATGTCGATGGTGATCCCGACGGTGGTGGTGCCGTTCCCGGTGCTGGTGGTGTTCTTCAAGGAAACACTGGGCGGGACCGGCACGCACGAGTGGCGCGACTGGTTCTACATGATTCTGCCCGCGTGGGCTCCGTTCCTGCTGGTGGTGGTGATGTACGCGCTGGCGGTGCTGGTACGTGCCCTGTGGCATTCCTCGGGCCGGCGGGCCTACGAGGTGTGGGAGGGCGGTTCGGTGCCGCTGGGCGCCGGGATGGTTTCGGGAGGTTCGGGTTCGGGCATGCCCCCCGCGGCGCGGCGGGCCCTGAGCGGTGTGCCCGATCATGCCGTCGGCACCACCGGTACGCTCGCGGCGCTGGCGGTGGATCAGCCGGTCGGGCTGGCCAGGGTGCTCGATGGCGTGACCATGCTGCTGATGGAGCTGTCCTTCATCACCCTCTGGACCGGCATCATCATGGGCGCCGTCTGGGCGGATCACTCCTGGGGCCGCCCCTGGGGCTGGGATCCCAAGGAAGTCTTCGCGCTGAACACCTGGATCATCTTCCTGATCCTGGTCCACGTGCGGATCAAGGTTCAGGACAAGGCCCTGTGGACTGCGGTGCTAGCGGTGATCGGCTGCGCGGTGATGCTGTTCAACTGGATCGTGGTGAACTTCTTCATCACCGGGCTGCACAGCTACGCATGAGCCGGCCCGATCCAGGCATGGACGCCCGTCGTCGATCGCGCGTTTGCGCGGGCGATGGGAATGGCCGGCACGAGCCACCTTACGCCGAATCGGCGGTGCCCACCGGTCTGTCGATCGGTGTCAGTCGGCCGGCGGCATGGCCGTCGCGCGTGGCGCTGTTATCGGGCCTGGGACGGTTCCGGGTCCAGGACGTTGATGCTCCGCCGCCGCTTGCTCTGGCAGGGCGGCTCTTCCGGCGTGGTGCGGAAGGGGTTCCAGTCGGGCGTGCTGGGCTTGTAGACGCTGGTGCTGTCCAGTCCGTCGTTCTTGATCTGCAGGCAGCCGCAGGTCGCACAGCGCCAGACCAGGACGCCGATATCCATGCGCGTTCGCATGGGGTCGAGTTGCCAGGTGTGCATGTTCATGGTCCCCGTTTCCTGATGAACCTCGCCGCCCGACCCATCCGTGGAACCTCCGGCCATGATTCGACGCCGATAAAAGGGTTGGTCCGCCGGTCGATCGGGCGATATGCGGCGATCTCGAGTCTTGCGGCTTCAAGTGATATAGACGACACAAAGCCACCGGTTGTTGCAGGAATTCGGTCAGAATTCACAGACCCGCTGACGCCGCCGCCTGACGCCGGGCGGCCGCGGCTGTGGGGTGCTCCGAAAAGAACGCCGCATTTCCGCGTTCCAGGAAGAGAGGATCGGCCATGACCACGCATTCGCCCAAGCTTTCCCATGCCATGTCCTTCGCCCGGCTGGATTTCGACCAGGCCCCCTTCCTGGTCATCTGGGAGACCACGCAGGCCTGCCCGCTGGCCTGCCAGCACTGTCGGGCGGAAGCCAGGGAGCTTCGCGACCCGGCCGAGCTGTCCACCGAGGAGGGCAAGCGGCTGCTCGACGCCGTCCATGCCATGGGCACGCCCGTCTGCGTGCTTTCCGGCGGGGACCCGCTGCGGCGACCGGACCTGTGCGAGCTGATTCGCCACGGCGCCGATCTTGGCCTGCGCATGGCCACCATTCCCGCGGCCTCCCGGGAGCTGACCCGCGACAAGCTGGTCGGTCTCAAGGAAGCGGGCCTGTCGCAGGTGGCGTTCTCGCTGGACGGCCCGACGGCCGAGGCCCACGACACCTTCCGCCAGGTGCCGGGCACGTTCGCGAAGACCATGGAGGCTGCGGCATGGGCCCACGAGCTGGAGATGCCCATGCAGATCAACACCACCTTCGCGCGGCACAACATCGGGCAGGTCGACGCGATGGTGGCTTTGGTGCGGACGCTGGGGGTGGTCTTCTGGGAGGTGTTCTCGCTGGTGCCGACCGGGCGCGGCAAGGTGCTCGACGCCCTCAACGCCGAGGAGCACGAGCTGCTCTTCAAAAAGCTGTACCAGCTTTCCGGGCAGGAGTCGTTCATCATCAAGGCCACCGAGGCGCCGCACTTCCGCCGCTACATCCTCCAGCAGCGGGAAGCGGAGGGCAACGGCGCCGGCGGCCACCCGGGCGGCCATCCCGGCGGCGCCCGTCCGGTGCAGGGCGGCTCGGCCATCCCGGCCCAGCTCTCGCGGGACATGTCCACGTCGGATTCCTTCGGCACCAAGGCCAAGGGCATCAACGCCGGCAAGGGCTTCTGCTTCGTGTCGCACATGGGAGATGTATTTCCCTCCGGTTTCCTCCCCATTCCCGTGGGCAACGTCCGGCAGACCCCGCTGGCCACGCTCTATCGCGACAGCCCGCTGATGCGCCGGCTCCGCGACCCCGCGCAGCTTTCCGGCCGGTGCGGCGTCTGCCAGTACGTGGAGATCTGCGGCGGTTCACGGGCCCGGGCCTACGCCCTCACCGGCGACGCCTTCGCGGAGGACGAGGCCTGCGCGTACCAGCCGTAGGCATGAACCGCAGAACCCCGGCATCATAGAAGACGCAGAGGATCATCGACAAGATCGAAGTGGTGCATACGCCCAAGCACGGAAGCTGGCTGAACATGGCCGAATGCGAGTTGAGCGCGCTGGAGAAGCAGTGCCTGGCGGATCGGATCGGTGACCAGGCAACGCTCCGTCAGCGTGTGACGGCGTGGAATGCCGATCGGAACAACCGCGGCAAACGGATCGAGTGGCAGTTCCGAACGGCCGATGCGAGAATCAAGCTCCGGCGGCTGTACCCGCAGACTCAGATGGAATGAACCACTAACTCTGGCCGGGGGCGGGGGGTTCGAGGGTGGTGCGGGGCTCGTCGATGACGCGGGCCTGGACGTCGATGAACCCGTCGTTGGGATCGTTGGTGACGAAGCCGGGGTGCATGATCACCACGCGGGGTTTGAATCGCTTTTTGAGCCGCTCGCGGACCAGGGCCCTGGCCGGGGGGATGAGCAGGGCGAGCCCGACGGCGTCGGTGATGACGCCGGGGGTGATCATGAGGATACCGGCCACCAGGATGAGCATGCCGTCGATCATCCGGTCAGTGGGCAGGCGCCCGGCGCCCAGTTCCTCCTGAATGGCCCGCCAGGCCCGGCGCCCCTCGTGCCTGACCAGCCAGGCCCCGGCGACGCCGATGGCGATGACCAGGGCGACGGTCTTCCAGCCGCCGATGATGGTGCCGATCTTGATGAGCAGGGCAAGCTCGACGACGGGCATGAGGATGAACAGGAGCAGGAGGGTCGGGAGCATGGTGGGATTGTAGGGGAAGGCGGAGGCGGGGGCGATTTTCTTTCGGGCGGGGAGTGGCACGGGGAGAAAGTTTGGGTTATGTTTGGTATGGAGCGAAGCGAGGAAGCGAGGAAGTGAGAAAGGGGAAAGGGGAAAGCCGGGGCTGGCACGGGGGCTGGGGTTGCGGGCGTTTTTTCTGGAGGGAGGGTGTTCGATGGGGGGGTTTGCGGGCATAGTGGCCGGTCTGCCGGAGGACGTGTCCGACGGGTGCGTGCGGGTGGACGCGGGGCGGCTGCTGCGGGCGACGCCGCGGAGCTTTGCGCTGCGGGTGCGGGGACAGTCGATGGCCGGGTCGCGGATCTTCGACGGGGACCTGGTGGTGGGGGAGTTCACGCCGGAGGCCAGGCCGGGGTCGATCGTGGTGGCGCTGATCGACGGGGAGTCGACGCTGAAGCGGCTGGTGGTGCAGCGCGGGCAGGCGTACCTGGCGTCGGACAATCCGAACTTCCGGGACCTGGTGCCGCTGTCGGAGCTGGTGATCCAGGGGGTGGTGCACACGGTGGTGCATCGGGTGCGATAAAATCAGTGATGAGTGATGGGGGCGAAGTGCTGGGTGCTGGGTGCTGAGGAAAAAACGAGGAGTGCGGGAATCTATTGCCGCATGAGAGGTGGTCAGGGATCGATTCGTGCGGGAATGAATTCCCGCACTCCCTGGGAGGGGAGGTTGAATGCGGCGGCGGTGAAACTTCCCGTTGCCGGCGGGCGTTCTAAGAGGTGGGGGAGTTTGAAAGGCGGACTGGATGACGCGGGCTGCCGATGAGCGGACGGATGAAGCCCTGGCGCTGGCCGCATGCGGCGGCGACCGGGAGGCGTACGGTCTGCTGGTCGGGCGGCACCTGCGGCAGGTGTACGGGGTGGCGTTGCGGATCACGGGGCGGGCGGCGGAGGCGGAGGACGTGGCCCAGGACGCGTGCCTGCGGGCATACGAGCGGCTGGGGCAGTACAAGTCGGAGTATCCGTTCAAGCACTGGCTGCTGCGGATCGCGTCGAACCTGGCGATCAACCGGCTGCGTTCGCGGCGGCGGGAGAAGCGGCTGCACGAGGCGGCGGCCGAGCGGCAGGCGGGGCGCGAGGGCGGGGCGGGCGGGCCGGAGATGCCGTCGGCGGGGCAGTGGCAGCACTGGCTGGAGCAGCTTGACGAGATGCCGCGGGCGGCGATCGTGCTGTTTCACTTCCAGGAGATGTCCTACGCGGAGATCGCGGTGGTGCTGGACAAGCCGGTGAACACGGTGCGGACGTACATCCACCGGGGGCGGAAACGGCTGAGAGAGTTGATGGGAGGCGAGAGCCAGTCGGAGAAGCGGTCATGGAATGTCGTGATGTAGAACGGGAATTCGACGCCTGGCTGGACGGCGAACTGCCGCCGAGCGAGGCGCAGGCGATGGCGTCGCACGTGGAGGCGTGCCCGCGGTGCCGGGTGCGGCTGGGGCCGGTGACGGCGCTGCTGCAAGCGCCGGCGGAGGTGAGCGTGCCGGCGGGGTTGCACGGGCGGATCATGGCGGCGGTGGAGGCGCTGGACGGTGTCGGAGTCGACCGGGGCGTTGATGACGGCTCGCCGGCACACCGGCCGCGAAGCAGCGGTACAGCGAAACCGCATCCTTACGGGCGCGGCTCGGGAATGCGCTGGAGGCTGTGGGTGACAGGGGTGGCCGCGTGCGTGGGGTTTTTCCTGATGGGGTGGTTCGCATCGCGGGTGGGCACCCATCCGCAGGTGGTGGAGATGCCCGTGCCCGGTCCCGAGGAGAAGCCCGCGGTGGTGCTGAGCCCGTGGATCCTGAGCAGTTGGGCGCGGGCGGCGGCGCTGCCGGGCCCGGAGGGATCGATCCTGTTCCTGGCCCAGGCGGCGGCGTCGGAGCGGATGTCGGAGGCCTGGTCGCATGAGTCGCCGGTGGAGGGCTGCCGGCGGATGCTGCCGCCGCTGCCGTCGCCGGGCACGCTGGAAGAAAACATGATGCGGTTGTTTCTGCCGTTGTCGGCATCGCCGGGAGTCTGATGATGAGGATGACCATGACACAACAAATCGGGGTGGTAGCGCGTTTGGTCCGGGTTCGCGGGGCGATGGTGCTGGTGATGCTGATCGCCGGCACGGCGTCGGGACAATCGTCGCCGATCGAGCGGGAGATGTACTACGTGGAGCGCTCGATGACCGCGACCGATCTGTTCAACCAGGGCAAGCCGGCCGAGGCGCTGCCTGTCTACGAGGAGCTGATGCGCGGCTACAGCGACTTCGACACGGAGGGGTTCGCGGCGATGAGTTACGGTGACTGCCTGGCCCAACTGGGGCACGGCCCCGAAGCGCTGGCGGCATACGAGGAGGTGCGTTCGCGGCATCCGGAACTCGCCGGGCGGGTCGACGAGCGGGAGATCGAGGTGCGCCTGGCCGGCGAGGTGGACGAGGGGCTGATCGCGCTGTTGCGGTCGCTGGCGTTCGGCGACGACGAGAACAGCCGGCTGGCGACGCTGCAGCTCGGCCGGGCGCTGCAGAAACAGGCGGAGGCGCTGCTGGACGAGGCGGCCGGCGCGTTCCGTCATGCCTCGGCGACGGACGCCTTCCTGCCGGGCCGTCCATTCCTGAGGGAATACGCGACCACCATCGAGGGGATCGCCCACGACCTGTCGTCCCTGATCGAGCAGATGGACCGAAGTTCCGGTTCATTGCGGTTCCTGGCGGACCTGACGGATAAGGGATGTGGATCGATCGCGGGCGGGCGGGAGATGACAGTCAGGAACACGGAGGCGTCCTGGACAGGTGTCACCCGCGCGGGGCGGGAGGTGTCCTACCACGTGCATCGGCCGCTGGAGGGTTGCCGCGAGGTGACGCTCAACGGCGAGACGATCCAGGTCACGCAGGCGCAGTGGCAGTTGATCGAGTACTACCAGGAGCGGATCGCGGTCACGCTGATGGAGGCGGGGAAGAGTAGTGAGTGATGAGTGATGAGTGATGAGCGAATGCCGGGAGTGGAATCTCCATCCTGGGAGACGGGCGACTCATTCCGGCGGCGTGTTGATGGCTGAGGGCTGACAGCCCGTGACAACGAGGAGTTCACACATGCGACGGCTTATGACCATTCTTGTCGGGATGCTGGTTTTCTGGGGATCGCCGGCGCCGGCCGCCGGCCCGCCGGGCGGTGACAGTTTCGAGATCCACCCGCGGTTCGAAGCCGGCAAGGTGACTCGCAGCCGGGTCAGCTCGCGGACGGTGGGCACGATGCGGATGTTCGCATTCATGCCGGAGCAGAAATTCACGCAGCTCTACGAGCAGGTAGTCCAGGAGAAATGCCTGCGGGTCAACGAAGACGGCACCGCGGTGTTCGAGGTGTCCATGCCGCACGTGCGCATGGAGATGAACATGGGCGGCATGCAGATGGCGTTCGACTCGAAGGATGATCCGGACGCGGCGCCCGCCACGACACCCGCGGACGGAGAGCCCTCGCCGATCGCGCTTGCCGCCGGCAAGCCGGGCTTCGCCGGCGTGGCCAGGTTTTTCAGGGGCCTGAGCAAGCTGACGTTCACGTACACGGTCGACAAGGGGGGCAAGCCGCTGAAGCTGGAGGGGCTCAGCGATGGTCTTCGTCGCCTGATCGATGAGATGGCCGGCGAGGGTGTGCCGATCCATGAACGGGAGATGATTCGGAAAATCGGCGAGATGATGACCGACGACCAGATGATGGAGAACATGCGGCTGGGGTACCGGGTGATCCCGCGCGGCATGGTCAGCCCGGGGCATCGCTGGGAGCATCGCTGGGACCAGAACATGCCCTTTCTCAATAAGGCCATCATCGGCGAGGGCGAGTACGAGCTGCTCGGCGTGGAGGCTTTCGAGGGTCGCCGCTGCGCGAAGATCCAGGTGAAGGAGTCGATGTCGACGGGCCCGGCCTCGCAGCCGGCCGGGGCGACGGCCGAGAACCCGGCTCCGGCCGACGGCGGTTCGATCCTGGATCGGATGGACTTCGAGGTGGAGATGACCGGCAGCGGGGGCACGGCGTATGTCGATGTCGAGACCGGGGAGCTGGTCAAGCTTCAGCAGGTGCAGGACCTGGTGGTGCGGATGAGCCTCCCGGCGGATGCCAATGCCCAGGCTCCTGAGATGAAGCAGGGGATGAAGATGGAGCAGAAGCTCAAGACGTCGGTGACGGTGGCGCTGCTGGGTGATGATGAGTAACCCCCCCGGTTGCATAAGAAGAATGAACCACAAAGACACAAAGGCACAAAGAAGAGGCTATTTGTGGTGTAAGGCACTGGTCACGGATCGTCCCGGTGAGATCGCGTTGCTGACGTTTGGCCGATCTCGCGAACAGTATTCTCTGTGCTCATTGTGGGAGCCGGCCGCTACAACGGGAGCGGAGAGCGCTGCCCACGCGAGGCGCATGCCGCGAACGGTCGCGGCCGATGATGTCGCGGACTCACGGGGGTGTGCCGGGGCGATCAGTCGGCGGAGGAAGTGGAGTCGTCGTGGTCGGCGGCGGCCGTGATCGGGCGGCGTTCGACGACGAGGGTGCGGGCGAGGATGTCGCCGGCCCGCTGGCGGTTGCGGGTGATGACGGTGACCAGGGCGAAGGGCCAGATGTTGAGATAGGGCTCGAGCTCGACGATGCGGGTGAGGTTGCGGATGAGAATCTGGCGGCGGGTGAGGGGCTCGTCTTTCTCGGAAATCACGCTGCAGCCGAGCAGGCGCTTGCCGGGGGTGGTCTGCCAGGCGAGCTCGAACGCGGTACACCAGGCGGTATAAAGCAGGACGAAGATCACGCGGGCGATGACCAGGCCCAGCGGCAGCGGCGGGAGGTAGGGGTCGCCCTCGTCGCCGGGGACGTTGGCCTGGGCGTACCAGGTGGTGAAGCCCTGGTGCCAGATCAGCATCACGAGGGCCGCCGCGGGGGCCATGTCGATGACCGCCGCGACCAGGCGCCTGGCGATGCCGGCCAGGACGATGCCGGGGGGCAGGGGGATGGGCTCGCTGAGGCTTTCCGGCCGGTGGCGGAACAACAGCGTCAGGATCAGCAGCAGGGCGACGAGGGTGACGACACCGATGAGGTTCTGGGTGGCGCCCGGGCCGGAGGGCGTGTAGATCAACGGGACCGTGGCGAAGGTGCTCAGCGGCTCGCCGCCGGAGGGCGACCAGAGCCCGTATTCGACCTCCTCCCCGGCGCGGCGAACCACGGCGAGGCTCTCGACAATGCCGGTCATCGCGGAGCCGGGGGGCAGGGTGAGGGGCTTGCCGTCGGCATTCTTGAAGGCGCCGCCGGGATCCCAGCGGGCCGCGGACGTATCATTCGGGGGGTGGAAGAACCAGGTGGCGCAGCGCCAGTCGCGCCCCGGCGCTTCGGACTCCAGCATCGCGGCCAGCACCAGGTGGCGGTTGATGAGACCGAGCGTGGGCCGGTCGGCCGGGGGGCCGCCGAGATCCAGGGCGGGCCCGCGGGTCCACTGTTCGTTCTGCAGCCAGGCGATCTCGACCATGTCGTCCAGGGGGTTGTTCCGCCAGGCGAGCGTTGTGCGCTCGCCGTCGGAGGCGAGTCCGAGCCAGGTCGCGCCGACTGCTTCCTCCGGGACGCTCGTGACGGGCGTCCAGGAGATGCTGTCGTAGCGGATCAGGTGCAGGCCGCCCGGGGCGATGGCCGGCCGGGTGGCGGGAGGCGCGTCCAGAGAGCGGCTCTCTTCCGCTTCGGCTGCCGGGGCGCTGTCCGTCGTCGCGGCATCGAGCTCCGCGGCGACCTCCGATTTGATCACGGCCAGCAGGACAGGTCGCTTCTGCTCGAGGTAGCCGCTCATCGCCAGCGGGACGGCGCGGCCGGGCAACTGGATCTCGCGCCGGTCGCCGTGCGGGGTATAGCGGACGTGCAATCCCGTGTTGTAGAAGACGCTCAACCCGTCGCCGACGGCGGCGGCGGTGCGGATGCGTCCGATCTGGGGGGCGATGCGAAGGGTTCGGGGCTGGGTGGCGGCCCTTTCGAGATAGGCGAGCCGCTGGACGAAGCTGCGTTGTTCGGCGTCGAAGGTGCCATCGGCGAACCAGAGGATGGAACCGTTGCCGGCGGTGACCAGATCCGACTGAGGAGGGGGATCCTCGGCGAAGACGGGCAGGGCATACACCAGCAGCGCGATCGCGGCGAGGGCGATGTTCAGGAGACGCGCGGATAGGCGGGCGGGCGAGATCATGGTGTGGGCAACGCCTCTCCGCCGGATGGCGCGGGCGTCGGCAGCGGGGCCAGGTCGACGCGTTCCACGTAGCCGAGATCCTTGCCCTCGGCCCGCGGCGTGGTCTTGAGGATGGCCTCCGCGGCGGCGGTGTTTCCATGACGCGAGGCGCTGCCCAGCTTCAGGTGCAGGTTCTGCTCACCGTCGGCCCAGTTCATCCGAATGTCGAAAGGAATCCGCGAAGCCCCGTCCTTGATCGGCTGGTAATCGCTCAGCTCCGCGGTGAGGGCGACATAGCCGTCCGGGCGGTAGAAGAGGATCTCACGCACCAGTCCGTCGGAACTGGTCCGGGAAATGCGGACGGCACGCGAGACATACTGCCGCCCGCCGGAAGTGGTGTCGACGAAGACCAGCTCGTAGTCCTTCGGCAACGCGCGGAAGAACGGCCCTTCCGCGGTGGTACCCGGCGGAGGGATGTAGATCAGGCCGAACACCTCGGCGAGGTAGTCAGGGCGGATGGGGATGTTCGCGTTGTCCAGCGTGTCGCCCATGCGATGGTGCTCGCCCCACAGGTAGCGGGGGTTGCCGGCGTCGATCTTCTCCCATACGTAGAACTCGTTTTCGTTGGAACCGATCTGGATGGAGCCGCTCAGGGTGTGATCCAGGGTCATGTACAGCCGCCCGGGGCGCTGGAAGAGCATCGCGGCGTTCATGTCGAATGGCTCCAGCTTGCCGTCCCGGCCACGGACCCGGCCGGTGGCCGAGCCGCTGGCCTTCAGCACGAAATCCATGGCCTGGCTGTTGGCGTTGACCCTGGCGATGACATCTTCGGCCGGCTCCTGGCGGATGGCGGTGACGTTCCCGTTGTCGCCGGGCTTCGGACAACCGCACAGCGCCGGAAGCAGGCAGACCGTGAGGATGGTCGCCGCGGATCGGATGGTCAGGCCGGCGGATTCACGGCTGGGATGTTTCATGGGCTTCCTCCGTGGCGTCGGCCGGCGGGCCGCCGGCGGGCTCGTCGATGGTGTCCGGATCGTGGGGCTGTTCCATGGCGTCGATGGCGATGGGATCGCCGCTGAGAATGGCGGTGAGCTGGGCCTGGAGCCGGTCCACTTCGAGGTCGGTGAGTCGCGGGTTGATGACCTGGTGCAGGGACTGTTCCTTGACCAGGCGCATCTGCCAGTACTCGCGGTCGGCATTGTGAACGGTCTGTTCGAAGCGGAGCAGCCGCTTGCGCATGAGCAGCAGCGCGAGGACGAAGCGGAACTGCTGCTTCATGAGCGAGGCGTCGTCCTCCAGGCGGAGGAAGAGGTTGATGAGGACGCCCTGGTCGACAGCGATGAGGGTGGGCTTCTTCTCGCGGGGGGCGATGCGGCCGCGCCAGTGACAGAAGCTGCCTTCGGGCGGACCGGTCCAGCCCTGGTCGGAGTAGTCCCGCCGCTCAAAGCCTTCCGGCGTCTCCAGCAGGACGGCGTAGTAGGCGTCGCCCTCGGCGAACTCGCGCCCGGTGACGCAGCAGCGCCCGGTGATCCTGCCGACTTCCCACTCGCTCATGAACACTCATCCCTGACACAGCTTGTCGAATCGAATTGACGCCGCGGCAACCATCCGCCCCGGGCAGGCGGCAAGGTGCCTCGCCTGTCCCTACGCGGCGGCCATGGCATCCGTTCGCGCCGGTCGCCCGTAACCAGTCTTACGATTCAGTCGTTGTCCTTCTCGTCCCCGTCCTGATCCTCGGATGATGTTTCCTCTTCGTCCTGCTTTTCCGCGGCCGGCTCCGTGGGCGGCGGGGCGGACGGAGCCGGAGCCGGTGCCGGGGGTGTGCCCATCACCGGCAGGGACACCCCGCCACCGGCGGTCGCCGCGACGGTGGACGGAGCCGCAGCCTGGGGCTCTTCGTCCTCGTCGACGTAGACATCCTCGAGGTCGATGGCATCGGTGTCGCGGCGAAGGAGATAGTAGATGATCGTCGAGGAGGAGAACAGGTAGGACATCAGAAACGCGCAGGTCAGCATGGCCAGGAGGATGACCCAGAACGCGATGAGCCAGCTCATGGGGCCTTCGATGCCCTCGGCCCCGAAGGGCGGCGGGCTGCGCCACAGGCTGTCGTACGTGGGGATGGGCCACATGGCGTCGAGCTTGGAGGCGTCGGCGTCGCCGGTGCCGGGGCGGTTGAACGGTCCGCTCCAGATGTTCATGGCCCAGCCCATCGCGAAGCGCGACGAGCGCAGCATGACCAGCACCACCAGGCGCACGAACAGGTAGCAGACGGCACCGTGGACGAGGGCCGATCCCGCGTACATCGCCGCCTTCCACGGGCGGGCGAAGACGTAGCTGAAGCTGCGCGACATGGCGTCGAAGCCGTCGGAGCCCTCAACGGCGATACCCGGCCACATCAGCGGCGTGGCCGCCAGGGCGCCGAGGATGACGATGGCCATGATGAAGCCGCCGACCAGGGCGAGGCCCGCACCGATGGCGAGAAGGATCTCGCCCAGGAAGGGAATCCAGCCCAGGGCCAGCGTGGGCAGGGCGATCACTACGCCGATCATGGCGACGATGACGATGGGCAGCAGTGGGGCGCTGAACAGGCCGACGAACTTGCGCTGGGAGAAGGCCAGTGCCGACTTCACCGGGATGGACTCGTCGCGGGCGAAGTTCAACGCGGCCATGCGGCAGATGGCCCCGCCGAAGTAGGCCCATACCGCCAGGCAGAACACGGCGAAGAGGACGTAGTACCAGAAGTGCTGGGTGACCAGCCATTGCTCGCCGCGAATGGCCAGCAGCAGGCAGGGCAGGACGCCGAAGCCGTCGCGCCCGGTGGCGATCGGCTGGAAGCCCGGGCCGGCTCCGCCGCGGCGGCCGTTGAGCACCTCGTTCATGTTGCCCAGGAGGTTGAAGGCGGTGGCGGCCTTGATCGTCTGGGCGGCGACCGTCGTCTGGTATTCCATGAAGGTCGAGGAGATGCCCCGTGGGCGGATCTCCCTGAGGGCGCGATGGATGGCGTTGTGCTTGCGGGCGGCCTCGGCGATGGCCTGGTCGTCGTCCTTGGCGGCGATGCGGGCCTGCTCGAAGCTCTTCTCGACGGCCTCCAGGGCCTGGTCGACGGCGTCGGCGCTGTCCCGGGCCACGGCCTTGTCGAGACCTTCGGGAACGGCGGCATCGACGGTGAGGTAGGCGGCCGCGATGGCGTTGACCTGCTCGGCGCGGGCCTGTTTGCGCCAACTGCCGATCTCGGGCGTCTGCCAGAAGGCCTCGATTTCCCGCGGCAGGGGATCGTGGCGGTCGAGCCAGACGGTATCGAGCAGGCAGCCGCCCAGCGCGGTGACGATCAATGCCGCCAGGGCCAGGAGCATCTTGCCCGGCAGGATGGCCAGGCGAAAGCTGCGGAAGACGGGGGCAAAGGGCAGGAAATCGGACCAGTCGAACCGTCGAGCTTCGGAGGATTGTTCCGGCATGGGTGCCTCTCCAGTGGATCAGGTGGATGAGCGGCGTCGGCGAACGACCGGCGGCTACGAGCACCCCGGGCACGTCGCGCCTGTCACCGGAGACAACCGCTGGCAGCGGTCCGGCAACGACCGCGGACCGAACCGCGGAGCGTATTATACGACGCCCGGGGTGGTCGGCAACCGGAGGGGATCAGTTGTCGAGCAGGTCGGGATCGACGGGGGTGCGGGGGTCGGGGAGTTCCTCGCTGACCCGGAACTCCTCGTTGAGCCAGCGGCCCAGGTCGATAAGCTTGCAGCGCTCGCAGCAGAAGGGGCGGTAACGGGCTTCCTCGGGCTGCGCGTAAGTCACGCGCTTCTGGCAGGTGGGGCAGGTCAGGGTGGGCATGGGCATCACCACGGTACGGGCGGGCTTGTTTCCCGCGTTGTCGTGAGGGCCTCGAGACGTCGTCAGTCGGTCGAACCGCCGGTCTTCCCGGTGGAGCCACTCTTGCCGCCCGACGCGGGCCTGGCATCGCCGGCGGGCTGGTCGGCCTTCTCGGACTTCTCCGACTTGGTGCCGCCGGCGGCGTCGGCGTCGGCCTTGGCGGCTTTCTTGTAGTTGTCGCTGCGATAGTCGGTCTGATAGAAGCCCGAGCCGCGGAAGATGATGCTGGCCCCGGCGCCGATCAGGCGGCGGGCCTTGCTCTTCTTGCACGCGGGGCACTTCTTGATGGGATTGGCGGTGATGGATTGAAACAGCTCGAACTGGTGACCACACGCGTCGCAGCAGTAATCGTATGTGGGCATGGTACGAATCTCCAAATCAGTCGCCGAATGCGATTCGGTCGCCGGTTATGCCGTTCCAGTCGCCTGGCTGTGATTCTGCCGGGCAACGCCGCAGCCGCCCGCTCCGTCTACGATGCCTCTTTCGAGACGATCACTTTGGCCGGCCGAAGCACGCGATCATACAGCTTGTAGCCGCGGGCGACCTCCTGCAGCACGGTGCCGGGCGGATGGTCCGCGGAGGGCTGCTGCATGAGGGCCTCGTGGATACGCGGATCGAAGGGCTGACCGGCGGCGCTGATGGTCTCCACGTGAGCCTCCTGGAGCACCTTCGTGAAGTTGTCGCGGGTCAGGCGGACGCCTTCCAGCAAATGGCCGCCTTCGTCGGCGCTGGTTGACTCGATCACCCGTTCGAGGTCGTCGAGGACCGGCAGCAGCGACTTGACCAGCCCGGCATTCGCGTAGCGCAGGGCGTCGGAGCGATCCTTCTCCGAGCGGCGCTGGAAGTTGAGCAGTTCGGCCCTGGCCCGCAGGCACTTGTCCTTCCACTCCTCGGCCTCGCTGAGGGGCGGAGCCTGTCCCTCGGTTTGCGCGGCGTCGGCGGAGCGATCGGGAGCGACCGGTTGACCGGCGGCCTGCGCGCCGGCGAATTCAGAGAAGTCCTCTTCGTTGGAGATGCCGATCTTCTTCTTACTCATCACTTTTCGTCCGTCTGGCGCCGGGGCTCATCGTCATCGGTACCGGCGAAGAACTCGGCCAGTTTGTCCAGGAAACCCTTCGATTCCGGGAGCACATCCCGGTCCTCGCTGGCGGCGTACTCCCGGAGCAGCTCCTCCTGCCGCTTGTTGAGCTTTTTGGGCACCTCGATCCAGACCTGCACCACCTCGTCACCGCGACGTCCGCCGCGGAGAGAGGGCAGCCCTTTGCCCGACAGGCGGAAGACCTGCCCGTGCTGGGTGCCCGGCGGGATCTTCATCTCGACTGGCCCGGACAGGGTGGGCACTTCCACTTTAGCGCCCAGGGCGGCCTGGGGAAAGCTGATCGGCACGCGGCAGACGAGATTCTGCTCGTGGCGCTCGAAGAACGGGTGGGGCTTGATCCGCACATAGACGTGCAGGTCGCCGCGGCTGCCGTTCTCGCCGGGCTCGCCCTCGCCGGCGACGCGGATGCCCTGGCCGTCGCCGATCCCGGCGGGGATGTTGACGCTGAGAACGCGATGCCTGGGCTGCCGGCCGGTGCCCTTGCAGGCGGTGCAGGGGGAAACGATCATCGAGCCGCGTCCGCGGCAGGTGGGACAGGCGGTGACGACGCGCCCGAAGAGGGCGTTGAAGCCGGTGGTCTGTTCGACCTGCCCGTAGCCTCCGCAGGTGGGGCAGGAGCGTTTCTTGGAGCCGGGTTCGGCCCCGCTGCCGGAGCAGGGCTGGCAGAAGTCCTGGCGCTTGAATTCGACCGGGCGTTCGATGCCGGTGGCGACCTCCTCCAGGGAGAGCTGGATCTCCATCTCCAGGTCGACGCCGGACTGCCGCCCGCGGCGTCCGCCGAAACCGCCGCCGAAGATGTCGTTGAACATCGAGAAGATGTCATCGACGCGCATGTGCTCGAAATCGTGCATGCCGGCGCCGCTCACGCCGCGGTGTCCGAAGCGGTCGTAGCGGGCCCGCTTCTCGGGGTCGGACAGGACCTCGTACGCCTCGGCCGCCTCCTTGAACAGGGCTTCGGCCTCGGCGTTGCCGGGATTGCAGTCGGGGTGGTACTTGAGGGCGGCCTGGCGGTATGCGCGCTTGATTTCGTCGCCGGCCGCGGAGCGATCGACGCTGAGAACTTCGTAGTAGTCGCGTTTGTCGGCCACCTGCATCTCGGTAAGGTCACATCAGGCTGTCAGCTATCAGTTATGAGCGGTCAGCCAAAGAAGTTGCCGGTTTTCAGTCGCCCGTATCCAGTTCGCCGTGGAAGCGTTCTCGAGCGTGTGGGTATGGGTTCCCGCACGCGACGATTCCTGCCGGCGTTTCGTGCGGCAATAAACTGCCGCACTCCTCGATTCTCTCAGCACTCAGCACATTTTAAGCAGCGAGCCGGTCCGTGGCGCATCGCCGGCGTGGGTTGCCGTGGACGCGCTTCGGACCGGCTCGACCGTCTTGCCGGAGATCAGCGGACCGAGCCGGCGATCTCCTTCTGATCGTCCTTGAGGTCGGTCAGCAGCACCTGGGTGGTGAGCATCAGCCCGGCGATGCTGGACGCGTTCTCCAGGGCGATGCGCGAGACCTTGGCGGGGTCGATGATGCCGGCCTTGATCATGTCCACATACTCGCCGGCGCGGGCGTCGTAGCCGATCTTGCCTCCGCGCTCGATGACCTCGGCGACGACCACGGCCCCGTCGAGGCCGCAGTTGTCGGCGATCTGCCGGGTCGGGGCTTCCAGGGCCCGCATGACGATGTCGTGACCGATGCGCTCGTCGCCCTCGGCCTTGTCGCGGGCCTTCTTGACCGCATCGAGGGCCTTGAGGTAGACCACGCCGCCGCCGGGGACGACGCCTTCTTCAGCGGCCGCCCGGGTGGCGTGGAAGGCGTCATCGACGAGATCCTTGCGCTCCTTGACCTCGGTCTCGGTGGCCCCACCGACGCGGATGATGGCCACGCCGCCGGCCAGCTTGGCCAGGCGCTCCTGGAGCTTCTCGCGGTCGTAGTCGCTGGTGGTCTTCTCAATCATCGAGCGGAGCTGGTCACAGCGGCCCTTGATGTCACCCTTCTTGCCGGCGCCCTCGATGATGGTGGTGGCGTCCTTGGTGACCACGGCC
>CAYVVX010000014.1:20969-21208 GCA_964455315.1 uncultured Planctomycetales bacterium
TGAGCTTGCCGGCGGTGAGGATGGCGATGTCGCCGAGCATGGCCTTGCGGCGGTCGCCGAAGCCGGGAGCCTTGACCGCGCAGACGTTGAGCACGCCGCGCAGCTTGTTGACCACCAGGGTGGCCAGGGCCTCGCCCTCGACGTCCTCGGCGATGATCAGCAGCGGGCGGGAGGTGTTGACCAGCTTCTCCAGCAGGGGGATGAGATCCCGGATGTTGGAGACCTTCTTCTCGAAGATG
>CAYVVX010000015.1:0-10152 GCA_964455315.1 uncultured Planctomycetales bacterium
GCGACACCTCGACCAACGACACCCTGGCGGTGTTCGCGTCGGGGGCGTCGAAGGTCACGAGCATGGGGTAGGGACTGGTGCGGCGGAAGAAGGTGTACATGCCCCGGCGGTAGCGGTCGTCGCCCTTGCTTTCCGGCCACTTGGCGGCGCCCGCGTAAGTGAGCTCGGAGATGCCGGCCGGCTGCTGCGGGTACACGCTGGGCCCGCCGATGGTGGGGACCAGCAGGCCGCTCACGCTCAGGCTCATGTCGCGGACGATCTCCGCTTCGGCCCGAAGGCGGGTCTGATGTGCCAGCAGCACATTCTTCGGGTCGCGCTCAATCAGTTCGGGTCGGCCGTGGGACGACTGGCGATAGGTGGCAGAGATCACCATGGTGCGGATGAGCCGCTTGCGGCTCCAGCCCTGTTCGACGAACTCCGACGCCAGCCAGTCGAGCAGCTCCGGATGCGAGGGCGTCTCGCCGCGGGTGCCGAAGTCCTCCGGCGTGGCGACGAGACCCCGGCCGAAGAGGTGCATCCAGATCTTGTTCACCGTGACGCGGGCGGTCAGCGGGTTCTCCGGCGAGACCAGCCAGCGGGCCAGGTCCAGGCGGGTCGGCTCGCCTGAGTCCGCAAGACGATGCATCGGCGGCAGCACCGCCAGCGTCCCGGGTACGACCGGATCGCCGGGCTGGAGGAAGTCGCCGCGGACGTGGATGTGCGTCTCGCGCGGCTTGTCGGCGGCCTGGAGGATCATCGCCTTGGGAGCCTTCGCTGCCGGGTCGCTCTTGTCGTGCTGAGCGAGTGCGTTCCGAAGCTTCCCAAGGTCGGGGTCGAGCCCGCGGAAGTGATCGGCCAGCGCCTTGCGCTGTTCGCCGCTGCGCCTGTCGGGCTCGATGTTGAGGAGGGCGCGGATGTCCGGCGGCACCGGGTCGGCGACCAGCGGTTTGGGAGCAGTGGTGACCGACAGGCGGAACCGCCCGAGAGTGTGCTGCGTCCCGTATGGCTGCTTCAACTCAAAGGACAGCAGCGTCCCGCCGGGCTCACCGGCCGGTTCGGCGAAGGCAAACACCGCCTGGTGGTAAGCGTTCGTCTTCGGCGCCACCGCCCAGCCGCTCTTGCGATCGTCGTCCACCGCGCCGGCCACCGCGAAGTCGACCTGGGAGAAGTCGGCGGACGCGTCGATGAGCTTCACGGGGCGGGTGATCCCCGGCTGATCGACCGGCGAGGCGGTCACGCTCAGGTCGGCGAGGACGAAGTTGCCGTTGCCGCGCCCGGGTCCGCCGCCGGGCAGCCGCCCGTCGTTCAACACTTCGAGGCGAACGCCGGTGATACCGGTGAGGTCGGTGAGGGCGGTCACCACGTAGGTATCCTTCGCAGGCGATTCCTTTTCCGCGAACAGCGACTGATCCGGCTGAACGGTGAGCGTCGTTCCGTTCGTGGCGATGGCGGCGATGGGCTTGAGCACCTGCCACTCGGTGGTGAGCTCGGGCAGCGACTCCTCCCAGGCGGCGAGGCGCCTGGGCAGCTCGTCCTTCTCGTAGGCTGCCAGGGCGGCGGCGAGTTCCTTCCGCTTGTTCTTGAACTGGTCGTAGCCGGCGGCGAACTCGGCCGCGTCGGCCGGCAGCGGGGCGGGGATCTCCGCCTCGTCGGCGTTGTTGTAAAACGCCATCAACTGGTAGTACTCGCGCTGGCTGATGGGGTCGTACTTGTGGCTGTGGCACTCGGCGCAGGCGACGGTGAGCCCCATCCAGACGGTGCCGGTGGTGGCGACGCGGTCCTTGACCGCCTTGACGCGATACTCCTCCTTGTCGACCCCGCCTTCGGTGTTGGTCAGCGTGTTGCGGTGGAAACCGGTGGCGATGCGCTGCTCAAGCGTGGGATCTTCGAGCAGATCGCCGGCCAGTTGTTCGATGGTGAAGCGGTCGAAGGGCAGGTCGCGATTGACCGCGTCGATCACCCAGTTGCGATAGCGCCAGGCATTGGGGCGGGGATTATCCTTCTCGTAGCCGTCGCTGTCGGCATAGCGGGCTTCGTCGAGCCAGTGCCGCCCCCAGCGCTCGCCGAAGTGCGGCGACGCCAGCAGCCGGTCGACGAGGCGGTCGTAAGCGTCAGGGGCGTCGTCGTTGACGAACGCGGAGACCTCCTCCGGCGTCGGCGGCAGGCCGGTGAGGTCGAGGCTCAGCCGGCGGATGAGCGTGGGGCGATCCGCCTCGGGCGATGGAGCGACGCCCTCGCGCTCCAGGCGGGCGAGGATGAAGCGGTCGATCGGATTGCGCGCGGAGGCGGCATCGGTAACCTCGGGCGGTTCGGGGCGATGGACCGGCTTGAAAGCCCAGTGATCCGCGCCGGGCTCGGCGCTGCCCTCAGCCGCGTCGGAAGCGCCCTTCGGCGCGGCAGACAGTTCCCCGTCGTAGCCGGCACCGGCGTCGATCCAGCGGGCGATGCGGCGGATCATCTCCTCGGGGAGCTTGTCCGCCTTGTGGGGCATGAACGGCTCTTTCTCGTGAGCCACCACCTGGTAGAGCAGGCTGCTCGAGGCGTCGAAGGGGACGATCCCCGGGCCGCCGTCGCCGCCTTCCAGGAGTTTCTCACGGGTGGACAGATCCAGCCCGGACTTGCGGAACGAGCCGCCGTGGCAGTCCAGGCAGTGATCGGCGAGGATCGGGCGAACCTCGGCGAAGAGGGGATCGCCGGAGGCCGGCGGGGCAGGCTTGTCGCCCGCGGGCAGGTCATCCTTTCCGGACGTCACCGGCTCGGCGGCCGCCGGTTTCGCGGCCAGCGGTGCGACCGGCTGCGCTGCGGCGGGAACATCGGCCAGCAGCAGCCGCTCACTGAGCTGCAGCGCCTCCAGATGCAGGGTGAGCCGTTCGCGTTGTCGGCGGAGACCGTCGGCCTCCTGCTCGATCTGCCCCAATCGCCGGTCGATGTCACCGGCCTCCTGGCGAAGCCGGGCCACTTCCCTGCCCAGCCAGGCGCGAAGGCCTTCCGGCTCCCGCCGGGCGTCGCGGAGATCGATGAGGCTCTGAACCAGGGTGGACAGGGCCCGCTGCTGCTGGACGGTGAGGTGCTCGTCGCCGGCGGGCGCCGAGGCCGGGATATCGGACGCGATCGCTCCCGCGCCGGAGGGTCCGGACCCTGACAGCACGGTGACCACCGCCAGCCCGACGGCGGTGACGCACCATCGAGCCGCCACTGCTCGTTTGAACCGTACCGCGATACTGCCCACAGGACGTGGAGGCATGTCTCCTCCGTGGTGATGGAACCAGCGGGGCCCGACCGCTTTTCGAAAGGCATCGGAGCGATATATCCAGTATCTTCAACCCTTCCGCGACATGCAACCTGAAACCCGCTCCGCCGGGCACGGGACCTGCCCCCGCCCGCTGTCTGCGGTTACAATCCCGGCACGGGCCTCGCCGGCGGCCCTGGGTCCGTCCTGCCGGCCGCCCGGTCCAGTCTTGTCCTTTCAACTTTCTCTGCTGGAGATTCGCCTTGCTGCTCAGACCTCAGACTGCATTCGTCCCTGTCCTCCTGGCAGCCCTCGCCGCAGCCGCCGCACCCGTTCTCGCGACCGGCGTCCCGGAGGTCCTCGACATTGGCAGCCGGCGGCAGGTGTTCATCGACGGGCGGTTCCTGGCCTCCTCGGCCAACGTCGAGCTGGTCATGCATCCACCGCGGAAGACCCTCGAGCGGACCCTCGTGGATGACCGTCCCTGGGAGACCGGCGGCATCGACGTCTATTCCTGCGTCCTGAAGGACGGCGACACGTATCACCTGTGGTATCCGGCCGGCGGACATCTCTGCTACGCCCGCTCGAAGGACGGGATCACCTGGGAAAAGCCCAACCTGGGTCTCGGCGAGCACAACGGCAGCCGGGACAACAACATCGTGCTGGGCGCCGGGGCCAACGGCATCGACGAGTGGAACTCGGAAGGGATGATCTTCGTGGACCCCACGGCGCCGCCCGACCAGCGGTTCCGCTACGCCACACGCATCTCGGACGTCAACAAGCACACGGTGATCTTCTCGTCGCCGGACGGCATCCACTGGCGGCTGACCCACGACAAGGTGCTCACCTTCACCCATCCGGAAGGGCGGCAGCATCTGGATTCGCAGAACGTCATCTTCTGGGATGACCGCATCGGCAAGTATGTCGCCTACATGCGCTACAACCGGCACGTCCCCGGCTTCCGCGGGCGGAGCGTGGCCCGGGGCGAATCGGCCACCTTCGACGGCTTCAAGGAGGTGCAGGAGTCGGACGTCATCCTGGCCCCCGACCCGCTGGACGCCAGCCTCGACGGGCATCCCGTCGCGGACTATTACACCAGCGGGATCATTCGCTACCCCTTCGCCCAGGACGCCTATTTCATGTTCCCCCAGGCGTACCTGCATTACGTCAGGGGCGCCATGCCGGAGTTCACCGACGAGCCCATCGTGAACGCCGGCCCGCTGCATACCCAGTTCGGGGCCAGCCGTGACGGGATCACCTGGCAGCGGTTCGGCCGCAGGCCGTTCGTTGACCTGGGGATCAAGGGGCAGTTCGACTGCTACAGTGCCCGGCTATTCCACGGCCTGGTGCCGTCCGTGGACGGGAACAGCCTGTACATGTACTACGTCGGCGGTGACGGTCTTCACGGGTGGGGCCGGGATGAGCGCAACAACCGTCTCCTGACCGCCGGCGGGCTGGCCCCTACCCGGAACGTGAGCATCATCAGCCGCCTCGAGCTGCGCATGGACGGGTTCGTCTCCGCGCAGGCGGCGTACAGCGGCGGCGAGTTCACCACCCCGCCGATGCGTTTTGCCGGCCGCGGACTGGTCCTGAACGTGGACACCTCCGCGACCGGCCTGGTCCGCTGCGAGCTGCTCGATCACGAGTGGAAGCCCATCCCGGGCTTCGGCCTGGAGGATTGTGACCTGATCCACACCGCCAACGAGATCAACCGGGTGGTGACCTGGAAGGGCAGCGGGGACGTGTCGGCGCTGGCCGGGCAGCCCGTCCGGCTGCGGGTGGTATTCCGGGACGCGGACCTGTATGCCTTCCAGTTTCGCGACTGATCCGGCCCCCGGGCCCGGCGGGGACCATTCCGGCTGTTCCAGAGGACCTGTCGCAGCCGACGTATATGGATGGTATAGTGCTTTCCGGCGGCTTCGAGGCGAGGACCGCACCCCTCAGGACGGATCTTGATGGCACCGCGACAGGATGTCGATCCTCGGCAGGCTGGGGACAACGCAGCTCCGGCTGCGCCCGTTCACTCCAGTGCCGCCCATCCGATCATGTTCTGGCTGCTGGTGTCCATGGCGCTGGCCGTCTTTGCGCCTTGCGTGCTTCTGCCGGTGTGGGTCGAGACCGAGTCCGTGCTGGTGTACGAGCGGTCCCTGGAGCGGCGCCTGGAGGAACTGCGGGAGCAGCACCGGCTCAACGAGATTCACATCCAGGCACTGGAGACCGATCCGCTGGTGAGCGAGCGGCTGGTCCGTCGCGAGCTGAACTATCGGCCGGATCCCGAGCGGCTGGTTCACCTGCCGCCCGAGCAACTGGCCGCCGTGCACGTCCGCGTGCCCGAGGATGTGATCGCGGGACCGCCTGAGGTCGAGGTGGCCCCGCCTGACTGGGTGCTGACCATCCGGAGCTGGCTGCCTTCCTGGCCGTGGCGGCGGCTGTTCGCGACTGATCCGAACCGCGTGCTGATGCTGCTGATGTCGGGTGGCCTGCTGGTCAGCGCATTTCTGCTGTACGACCCCCGCCGATCGTTCCGCCGGTCCTGAATTACCGGGTGAATGGTGGCGCTGACCCTGCTCAGGCCCGCGCTCCGTTCGCCGTGAGGGGGGCGGGTTTTCCCACGGGCAGGGGCGTCGGGGTCTTGTCCGCGCAGTGCACGACGCGATTGCGACCGGCACGCTTGGCGGTATAGAGCCGGCGGTCCGCCTCCTCGATCAGTCTGGCCGGAGTCAGCCGGGGTTGAGCGTCGCCGCGGGTGCAGAATGCGCCCAGGCTGACGGTGACTTTCAGGCGCTGGTGCTCATGAACAACCTCGCGCGAGGCGATGGCTTTGCGGATCTCGTTGGCGAGTTGCGCGACCTGCTCGGCGGGTTTCTGCGACAGGATGACGACGAATTCTTCGCCCCCGTAGCGGGCCGCGAAGCCCACCTTGACGGAGAACTCCTTGAGATAGGCTCCCACGGCGCGCAGAATCTGGTCCCCGGCCTGGTGCCCATAGGCGTCGTTGAACTTCTTGAAGTCGTCCACATCGAGCATGATCAGGGCCAACTCGTGTCCGGACGCCAGGGCTCGCTCCACCTCTTCGGCGATACGCTGGTCGAAGGAGGCGCGGTTGGGAATGCCGGTCAGGGCGTCGGTGCTGGCCATCACGAACATGCGCCGATTCTCCACCTCCAGCCGCTTGTGCTCGGTACGCGTCTCCTCCGCGCGGCGATTGGTCTCGGCCCGCTCGACCTCCGCCTGGATGCTGAGCTTGGCCAGTTGCATCGCGGCTTCGGCCTGGAGCAGTTGGTAGTTCACCGGGCTGATACCGTTCAGGGCCAGCACCGAAGCAGTGTCGCGCACCTGGGTTTCCAGGGCCTTGAAGATCGTTTCGATGGCTTCGGCCTTGATGCCCAACCGCTCCTGGCAGGTCTCCCTGACGTGGTTCAGCTCCGTGCTGGACGACTCCGCGCAGAACAACGCCGACACGGTGGCCGCGACCTGGACCACCCTGGCCAGTTCCAGCGACGTGCCCCGAAGCTCGTCGAGAGACTCTCCGTGATGGGCTCCGGCGGCATCGCAGAGGAGCTGCGGCAGGCCCCAGTGGGTGAGCAACTCGCGGGTAAGAACGGCATGCGTCACACCCAGGGTACTGGTTTCGGTGGCGGCGAGGCTTCCGGCGGGCGTGGACTTGTGCAGGGGGATGTACAGATCGGGAGCACAGCGCCAGGCGGCCACGATGCCCAGGTCAGTCAGCAGGCCGGCGACAAAGGCTTCCTCGGCCAGCTTGGGAGCCACCGATTTGCACAGCAGGCGGGCGGCCACCGCGGTGCACAGCGACCGTCGCCAGTAAACGTTGTAGTCGAAGTCCTCCGAGGCGCTGCCCTTGATGGTGTCCACCACCGAAAAGCCGAGCACCATCACCTTGACCGTGCGCAGCCCGAGCACCACGATGGCCTGCTGGAGCGAAGTGATCTGCCGGGACATACCGAACATGGAGGAATTGACAATGCGCAGAATCCGCCCGGTCAGCGCCGGGTCGCGCTGCAGGACCTCGACCAGCTCCGTGATCGAGACATCTTCCGATTGGACCAGCTTGAGCACCTGCATGGCCACCGCGGGAAGCGTCGGGAGGTTCTCCGCCGTCTTGATTCTCTCGATGATCTCTACTGACATGCGCTTCCTGCTCTCCCCGATTGGATAGTCCACGAAGTCCGGCCAACCGCATCCCTGCGGAGCAACGTTCCTGGAATGGATCGTCGGTCACCCTTCAAGCCGGGTCGACTCCACCCTCAGTATCGGTCGACAGGGCGGACTGATTTCAGTTGACCGTCGCGTGCTCCGGCGACACCACCCAACCTCAGGAAGTTGATGATGGGCTGGGTCCGGGATGAAGCCGCCGGCAATCGCGCCGCTCAAGGGCCTGTCGACTGATACAAAAATCGGAATCAGGTAGTCTCTCCTGTAGGTGATTTACCCTAAGATGACATCAGATTACATAATGATTATTCAGTGGGGCAAGCAGAATGGAGTGCGTCATATCGGGTTTCATCACTGGAAAGGCCGGGGAGCCTGCTCGCGGGGTTCCAGCGCTGATTCAGCGGGTTGGCGTCCGCTCGTCACCCCCGTGAGACTTGCCTATCGGACCCGGAACAAGCCGTCGGCGTTGTCGTCGCCGAAATGGACGGATGGCCCGCCGGCGGTCACAATGCATCGTTTGGGATCGGACCCCCTCGTGTTGCCCGGTACGGGTGTGCCCCGCCGGCGACGACCTTGGAGAATAATAATTTGAGCCGCGATGACGACAAGCCGCTGCCGCCTTCGACCGTGCTGGTGGTGGATGACAATGCCCAGAACCTCGAACTGCTCATGGCCTACATGGAGGAGCTCTCCTCGGTCAGGACTTTATCGGCCTCCAACGGCATGGAGGCCATGGCCAAGGTGAGCACCGAGCCGGTCGATCTGATCCTCCTCGACATCATGATGCCCAGGATGTCCGGTTTCGAGGTTTGCCGGCAGCTCAAGGCGGACCCCGCGACGCGGGACATTCAGATCGTGATGGTGACCGCCCTGAACGAGGTGGGCGATCACGAGCGTGCGGTGGACTGCGGCACGGACGAGTTCCTGACCAAGCCGGTCAACCGCCTGGAACTGATCACCCGGGTCAAGAGCCTGCTCCGCATCCGCCATCTCAAGCGGGAGCTGCAGGGGGACAGCCCACTCGCAGAAGGGAACAACGCATGAGGACGCTGTTGGCGCCCGCGGTGGTCATGATGACGCTGGCCGCGGCGCTGGGGCAGGGTGCCCCCGGGGAGACCGGAAAGGCGGACGATGCCGCGGCGGCGCCGGCTCCGCTGGTGGAGACCAGCCGGCTGGTCGATGAGGCCAATGAGCGGGTCAGCATCCTGTCCAACGGGCTGACCGTGCTGCTCAAGGCCCATCGGACGGCGCCGGTGGTGTCGGTACGGATGTACTGCCGGACAGGCAGCATCTACGAGCAGGAGTACCTGGGCAGCGGCATGAGCCACCTGTTCGAGCACCTGCTCCACGGCGGCGCCACCACCACGCGTTCGGAGGAGGCCTCCGCGGAGCTGCTCAACGCCATCGGCGGCAACTCCAACGCCTACACCAGCTACGACGTCACCTGCTACTACATCGACACCACGCCGCAGCATCTGCTCACCGCGGTCAACCTGCTCGGCGACTGGCTGACCCATCCGACCTTTCCACAGGCGGCGTTCGACCGGGAGTGGGGTGTGGTCCAGCGCGAGTTGGAGCGCGACGTGGACAGCCCGGACCGCCAGCTTTTCCAGATGACCATGGAGACCATGTTCCGCGAGCATCCGGCCCGCTACCCGGTGATCGGCTACCAGCCGGTGGTCCAGCGGCTCGCCAAGGAGGACATCGTCGGCTACTACCAGCGCATGTACGTGCCCGACAACATCGTGGTCTGTATCGTCGGCGACATCGACCTGGACAGGACGCTGGACACGGTCCGCGGCGAGTTCGCCGGGTTCGGCCGGCGGAAAGTGCCCACCATCACGCTGCCGGTCGAGCCGCCCATGACCACGCCGCGGTTCAGCATCAAGCGGATGAAGGTCGAAACCGCGATGATGGCGCTGGCGTTCCCCTCCATCCCGCTGATCCACCAGGATCTCTACGCGCTGGATGTGCTCAGCTACATTCTCACCCAGGGCGACAGCTCACGCCTGGCGACGGCCATCCGTGACGCAGGCCTGGTCTACAGCATCGACAGCAGCAGTTGGACGCCGCAATGGGGTACCGGCATCTTCATGCTCACCGCCCGCCTGGCCCCCGACCAGATCGACGGGGCCCGCAGGGCGATTCTCGATCAGATTGCCCTCCTTCAGAAGGATCCGGTGTCGGACGCGGAACTGGAGCAGGCCAAGCGGCAGAAGGCCTCCGACCACGTCTTCGGCTCGCAGACCGCCGAGAGCGTGGCCGAGATGATGGCTCAGGACTATCTCTCCAGCGGCGATGTTCACTTCAGCCAGTCGTACGTCGATCGGATTCAGCAGGTCACGCCCGAGCAGATTCGCGAGATGGCCCGCAAGTACCTGCGCCCCGAGCACATGGCCACCATCCTGGTCGCGCCTGAGGACTATCAGCCATCGGCGGGACAGTCCGTGACCGCGACCGAAACCGCGCCGGTCAAGCTCATCAGGCTCGACAACGGCCTGCGCGGGTTGATCCGCACCGACACGACCTCGCCGCTGGTGGCCATCCAGGCCTACACGCTGGGCGGCGTCGCGTACGAGGACGAGCACGCCAACGGGTTGAGCCGGCTGGCCGCCCTGCTGGCGACGCGCGGCACGGCCACCCGCGACGCCGCGGAGATCGCCCGGTTCTTCGACGCCCGCGGCGGCACCCTGGGCGGCATGTCGGGCACCAACACCGTGTACTTCCAGGCCCAGGTGCTCAAGGGGGATTTCGCCGAGGCCATGGACGTG
>CAYVVX010000015.1:10162-18064 GCA_964455315.1 uncultured Planctomycetales bacterium
TGTTCGCCGACGTGGTGGTCAACCCGGCCTTCGCCGCGGACCAGCTCGAGGTCATCCGCCCGCAGGCGCTGGACGCCATCCGCCAGATCGACGAGTCGTGGCGCAGCGAGCTGCTTTCCTTCTTCCGGGCGAGCTTCTTCGAGCACAGCGGCTACCGCTTCGACCCGTCGGGCTCGCCCGAGGTGGTCGCCTCGGCGACGCCGGAACAGATCCGCAAGTTCTACCGCGATCGACTGACCGGGCCGCAGACCGTGGTGGCGGTGTTCGGCGACGTGGACGAGAAAGCGGCCGAGAACCTGATCCGGAAGCACTTTTCCGGGCTGCCCGGTGGCAACACATCACCGCCGGGTGAGGCCGAGGCGACCCCGCCCGCGCCGAAACTGTACGTCAAGGCCAAGCCGCCTGAGCGGCAGGTCGCCGGCATCGCGATCGGTTTCGAGGGCATGACCTTCGACAACACCCGCGACGCCGCCCCGCTGGCGGTGCTGGACACCATCATCAGCGGCTATCGCTATCCGACCGGCTGGCTGCATGAGAACCTGCGCGGCGGCAACACCAGCCTGGTCTACGAAGTCCACGCCCAGAACGTTCCCGGCCTGCTGCCCGGCTACTTCGGCATGTACGCCGCGTGCCAGCCGGACAAGGTCAACGAGGTCTATCGCATCGTCACCACCCAGTTCAAGCGGGCCCGGGCGGGGAAGTTCACCCCCGAAGAACTGGAGCGGGCCCGGGCGATCATCGAGACCACCGAGCTGCTCGATCGCCAGACCAACAGCGACGCCGCCATGCAGGCCAGTCTCGACGAACTGTACGGGCTCGGTTACGACTACCGTCGGCGATTCATCGAGGAGGCCCGCAAGGTGACGCTCGATGATGTGCGCCGGGTGGCTGATGCGTATCTGACCACCCCGGTGATCACCGTGGTGACCCCTGCGCCGGAGCTGGTGGAGATCGGGCTGAAACCGATCCGGGTGGACGCGGCCCGGGCGGGCGCGTCGGAAGGAGCACAGCCGTGAGTTCTGAGAAGAAATATCTGTCCCTGCCGCTTTCGCAGTTCGTTCAGGACCTGGGCGACAAGACTCCCGCGCCAGGCGGCGGCAGCGCGGCGGCGGTGGTGGGCGCGTTGTCCGCGTCGCTGGGACGGATGACGGTCAACTACACCGTCGGCAGGAAGCGGTTTGCCGGGCATGAGCCGCGGCTGCGCGAACTCCTCGGCGAGTTCGCCCGGGCCTCCGACATGTTCGGGCAACTGATGAGCGAGGACATGGCCGCCTACGAACGCTACGCCGCCGCCGGCAAGGCCGGCGACCGGGAGGAAACCCAGCGGGCCCTGGCCGTCGCCATCGCCGTGCCCATGGAGATGGTCGTTCTCGCCGGGGCCCTGGCCGCCCGCTACGACGAGATCAAGGCGTTCGTCAATCCGAACCTGTACAGCGATCTGCGGGTGGGGGCTCTGCTGGCCGATGCCTGTGCCCGGTCGGCGGCCGCCAGTGTGCGGGTCAACCTGCTGGAGCTTGGCGATGCCAGGGAGGTTCAGCGGCTGGACAACCAGCTCGACCTGCTCCTTGGCCGGGCGGAGCGCCATCGGGTCGCGGTGGTGGCGTTCGAGCCGCCGGCCGCCGGCTGACCTGCAGCAGGGGCGCCGCCGCATGTTCGGGCTGCCCCCGCGCCGCGGGGCGGTTATCATCAGGGTATGAGCTCCGCCGCCCGTTACCTGCGTCCGGACGTGATCGCCCGCGTGAGCCGGCTGGACCTCAAGGCCCGCTTCATCGTCGAAGGGTTCCTCAGCGGGCTGCATGCCTCCCCTTTTCACGGCTTCTCCGTCGAGTTCTCCGAGCATCGCCGCTACGTCCCCGGCGACGACCTGCGAACCATCGACTGGTCCGTCTACGGCCGGACCGACCGCTTCTTCACCCGCAAGTTCGAGGCCGAGACCAACCTGGAGTGCTACCTGCTGGTGGATACTTCCGCGAGCATGGCCTTTCCCTCGCCGGAGGAGGCGGCCGCGGCCGGGCGGCTGCCCAAGCTGGATTACGCCATCTGCCTGGCCGCGGCGCTGGGCTACATGCTCATCCGCCAGCAGGACGCGGTGGGGCTGGCCCGCTTCGACGACAGGCTGCGATCGTTTCTGCCCGCGCGGAGCCGGCGGGCCCACCTGATGCGGCTGCTGGCGGACCTGGCGTCGGCGGGAACCGCGGCCGACACCTCCGGCAAGGGCCTGGCCGAGGCCATTCACCAGGTCGCCCGGCGGGTGCGCAAACGCGGGCTGATCGTGCTGCTCAGTGACCTGCTCACCGAGCCGGAGCCGGTCATCGAGGCCATGCACCACCTGCGCTTCCGCGGGCACGACCTGATCTGCTTCCAGGTGCTGGATCACTCGGAGGTGGCCTTTCCGTTTGAGGAGCTGCACAACTTCGAGGATCCGGAGACCCATCAGCGGCTGATCGCCGACGGGCAGGGCATCCGGGCGGCGTACCTCGACGCGCTCGAACAGTTCACCCGCCGTTATCGCACCGAACTGGCCGCGATCCGGGCCGACTTCGTGCGCGTGGACACCTCGATGACCTTCGACCGGGCACTGATTCAGTTCCTGATCGACCGGCAGAGGAAGTGCTGAGGGGAAGTGGAGAGTGATGAGTAATGAGTGATGCGTGAAAGCGAGGAGTGCGGCAATTCATTGCCGCACGTGACGGGCCCGCCGACTCCCCTTATGACAGTGCGTCTACCAGCGCACAGCCAGATCCGCGTGGCTCATTGAAGCCGACACCGCCTTCGTATTCGGCAAATCGTTGATCTCGTACTTGCCCTCCGCGGCGGCGCGATCGAGCCCGCCGCGCATGTGGCGGGAGATGATCCGTTCGCGGGCGAGGGCGGTGTCGCCGTCCAGGCAGATGCGCGGCTTCAGGAGGCTGCCCAGCCGATCCCACGGCGGAACATCCAGGAAGAGGTAGTTGCCTTCCAGAAGAACGATGCGGACTGCGGGCGGCACAATCAGCCGGTCGGGCACCGGCTCATGAAGCTTCCGATCGTAAACCGGCAGGCTCACCGGCTTCATCGCGTCGTGCAGCGCCTTCATCGCCGACAGCAGCGCTTCAACATCGAACGATGCCGGGCTGCCCTTGCGACTCCGCAGCGAAACCGCATTGCCATCCACATCGACGAAGCTGCGCCGATCCAGTTCATCGTTGGGCAGGTGAAAGCCGTCCATCGGCACCACCGCGAACGCAGCGGGCATGAGCCGGGTCGCGACGTAAGCCAGCGACGCCGCCAGCGTCGACTTGCCCCCGCCGGGAATGCCCGCCAGCCCCGCGATCACCCGTCGCCCGCACGACCGCCACGCCTCGTCGAGCATCGCCAGCAGCGGCAGGTGCAGCCGCTCCAGCACCCCCCGATCCAGATGGACGCGTTCGGTAAATCCGGCCACCTCGAGTTCGACCGTTCCGGCCAGCGCCGCCACCGCATGATGCCATTCATTCGGAATCGGATGCGACAGCGGCGGCGGTTTCACGGCGACCTCCGCTCACACGCTCAAGGCGACGGGCTTGTTGCGCACGGCGCGATGCCGCCGCAGGATCGGGCCGACCACTTCCTTCAGGAACCGGTCGACCTGTTCGACCGATCGGCCGGTGAAACGCCTGGCGTTCATCGTCCTGGACAGGTCGATGCCGGCGAAGGCAGGGTCGCCGGCCAGGCGCTCGAGCAGGTCGTTGGGCCGCCCATGCTGCTTGACCTCGCGGGCCGCGGCCAGTGAATGCCTGCGGATGACCTCGTGCAGCGCCTGCCGGTCGCCCTGGGCGCGGGTGCCCTTGCCGGCGGTGGCGGCCATGAGCATCTCCTCGGTGGCCATGAAGGGCAGCTCGGCGGCGACCCGGGCGGCGATGACCTGCGGGTAGACCACCAGGCCGCGGGCGACGTCGACCACCAGGCGGAGGATGCCGTCGGTCGCGAGAAAACCTTCCGGCGTGGTCAGCCTCTTGTTGGAGGAATCATCCAGCGTGCGCTCCAGCCACTGCTCGGCGGCGTTCTGAAACGGCGAGGAGAGGATCGAAAGCACGTACCGGGCCAGGCCGGTCATCCGCTCGCAGCGCATCGGGTTGCGCTTGTAGGCCATCGCCGACGAGCCGACCTGGTCGGCCTCGAACGGCTCCTCGATCTCCTTGAGACCGGCCAGCAGCCGGACGTCGTTGGCGAACTTGTGCCCGCTGACGGCGATGTTGGCCAGGCAGGCGGCGATCTGGGCGTCGATCTTGCGCGTGTAGGTCTGCCCGGTGACCGGCTCGACCTCCCTGAAGCCGAGCCGGCCGGCGACCAGCCGCTCCAGCCGGTCCACCTTTCCGCCGTCGCCGTCGAACAGGCCCAGGAAGCTGGCCTGCGTACCGGTCGCGCCGCGAATGCCGCGGAAGCGCAGCCCCGCGATGCGCAGTTCGATCTCCTCCAGGTCGCGGACGAAGTCGTAGCACCACAGGCACGCCCGCCGGCCAACGGTGGTGAGCTGGGCAGGCTGGAAGTGGGTGAAGCCCAGGCAGGGCAGGGTCCGGTGCCGCTTCGCGAACGTCGCAAGGGCGTCGATGGCGTTGACCAGCCAGTCGCGCAGCAGCTCGAGCCCCCGGCGGGCGAGGATCAGGTCGGCGTTGTCGACCACGTCCATGCTGGTCGCGCCCAGGTGCAGAATCCCCCGGGCTCCGGGGGCGACATCGCCCCAGGCGTGCAGGTGGGCCATGACGTCGTGGCGAAGCCGCTTCTCGTGGGCCGCGGCCGCGGCGAAGTCGATGTCCTCCAGCGTGCGGCGAAGCTCGGCGAGCTGCTTTTTGCTGATGGGCAGGCCCAGCTCCGCCTGCGACTCGGCCAGCGTCAGCCAGATCCGCCGCCAGGTGAGGATGCGCTCGCGCGGCGAGAACAGCCGGCACATTTCCGGCGAGGCGTTCCGCGACACCAGCGGGTTCTCGTAGATGTCCTTGGTGCTCATGCGGTGAAGTTTAGTGCAGCACCGGTGAAGGGGTCAAAAGTGGTGCGGGCATGCCCCGGGCGCAGGCCTGAAGCGGGAATGCGATGACCGGGCGCGGAGCACCGCGCGGGAGCCGCTCATCGCGCCCAGGTTCAACCCGGCATGGAAGGGGTGGTCAGCCGCCGATGGCTTTGCGCACGTCGGTGACAAAGTCCTTGCAGGCTGCCTCGATGCACTTGTCCCACTCGGAGGTGTACCGCTCCATGTACTTCGTTTCGTCGAAGGCGTAGATCACGCTGCGCGAGGCGGTGATCAGGGCGCCGGTGCCGTCGGACTTGAAGCAGGGGGCGATGTCCGCGCCGGTGGAGCCCTGGGCGCCGTAGCCGGGTACCAGGAAGATCGAGTGGGGCATCATCCCGCGCAGGCGCACGGTCTCGTCCTGGTTGCGCGCCCCGACCACCGCGCCCACCGCGCTGTAGCCGCTGCTGCCGACCAGCCCGTCGTCCCGGCCCCAGGCGGCGACCTGCTGGGCGACGTGCTCGGCGAAGGTGAGCCCGTTGTCGAGCTTGACCGACTGGATCTCGGCGGCCGACTCGTTGCTGGTCCGCACCAGGACGAAGAGACCCTTGTCCTCCTCGCGGGCGACCTGGATGAACGGCTTGACCCCGTCGAGCCCGAAGTAGGGCGACACGGTCACCGCGTCCGGGCCGACCAGGTCGTCGAGGTCGGCGAACTCCGGCTCGCTCAACGACGATTTGGCGTACATCTCGGCGGTGGAGCCGATGTCCCCGCGCTTGGCGTCGCCGATGACGATGAGTCCGGACTGATCGGCCTCCTGGATCAGGTCGAAGTAGCCCTCGACCCCCTGCCAGTAGAACCGCTCGAAGAAGGCGGAGTTGATCTTCACCGCGGGGACCATCGGAGCGACGATCTTGATGACCCGCCGGCAGAACTCCAGCACCGCGTCCAGCGATGCTTCCGAATCGGTCTCGTCGTTGAGCTCCTTGTGCTCGGCGATCTCGGCGGGAAGCTTGCTGTACACCGGGTCGATACCGACGCAGGTCGGGCTCTTCTTCTCCTTGATGGCGGCAAGCAGGCGGTCAGCGAAGTTCTGGGACACGATGCACCTCAATAGGGTTGAGCCGGTCGGGCGGACGCTGCGGAGGTTTTGTCCGGGCACGCGCCACGGGCCCGACGTCTCGGCCGTGAGTCCAAAGGCGGAGTGTAGCCCCTTAATCCCGGCCACGCAAGGAGATAGAGGCTGGAAAATCCCCCCAAACCGCCCGCCCGGGCACATTTGGCCGCCCGCGTGATTTCCCGGGTACAATGCCTGCGCGTGATCCGGGTCGGTCGCGCGACCGCGACCTGTCCGGCTGTTTCGAGGAGCCGATGCCTTGTTCGAGCCACGGGTGAACTTTGCCGGCATGAGGCGGCGGGCATGAGCGACACGCCCACGCCTCCGGGCAAGGGTCCGCGCAGGCGGACCCGTGTCGATTTCCGGCGGAATCGCCAGAAACCAGGGCGGAAGAAGTACCGGCACACCACCGGCGACGAGCCCGAGCGGAACGAGGCCGGTCCCGAACGGGAATCCATCCGGGCCAAGGGCGACCTCTCCCGCAAGCGCACGGTCACCGATCATGCCGACGGGGCTTCCGACGCCGGGCTGCGGCCGGGACTCGTGGTGGCCGCCCGTGGCCAGTACGTGGAGGTGGACGACGGCGAGCGGATCTGGCTGTGTACCATCCGCAGGATCCTGCGCACCCGGCAGATTGAGCAGCGCGCCCCGGTGGCGGTCGGCGACCAGGTGTTGTTCTCGGTCGTCTCGGAGAGCGAGGGCGTGCATCGCGAGGGGGTCATCGTGCAGGTGGCTCCACGGCGAACCGTGCTGGAGCGCTCCGACGGGCGGCGCACCCACGTGATCGCCGTCAACGTGGACCAGGTGCTGGTCATCGCATCGCTCCGCGAGCCGATGCTCAAGCCCCACCTCATCGACCGCTACCTGGTCGCGGCCCATGCCGGCGGGCTGCCGGCGATCGTGGTGGTCAACAAGATCGACCTGGGTCCGGAAGACGAACTGGATGAGGTGCTGGAGCGGTACCAGGCGATCGGCTACGCGGCATTGGGCACCAGCGCGGCGGAGGATCGGGGCGTCGATGAGCTGCGCGGGTTGATGAAGGACAAGGTGTCGCTCATCGCCGGGCAGAGCGGCGTGGGCAAGAGCTCGCTGCTCAACGCGATTCAGCCGGGGCTGCGGCTCAAGACCGGCGCGGTCTCCGCGTCCACTGAAAAGGGCCGGCACACCACCACCACCGCGGTGTACTTGAAGCTCGACTTCGGCGGGGCGGTGATCGACACGCCCGGCATCCGGGCCCTGGACGTGGCCATGGTCCCGCTGCAGGAGATCGAGCTTCATTTCGTGGAGTTCGTCGACCGCATGCGCGACTGCAAGTTCCCCGACTGCGTGCATGTCCACGAGATCGGCTGCGCCATCAAGGATGCGGTCGACGCCGGTGAGATCGATCCCTCGCGCTACGAGAGCTATGTGCAGCTCTTCGCGGAGCGGAGTGAGCAGTGACTGCGCATATGAAGAAGCATCAGGAAGGCAGGAAGGCAGGAAAAACCCACGAGGCGCATCTTTCCGTCCCGTCGTGGAACGACGGATCAACCACAGCGGCACAGAGGGCACAGAGCTTGCCGGCGGCGAGACGCGTCGGCAGGTCTGGGCGCGGTTCCGATATGTGCGCATTTCGCGCCTCGCACTTCGACCATCATCCTTACCCTTCAGTTGCAGAAAAGAGCCCACCACGAAGACACCAGGAGTGCAAATAAGAGGCTATTAGAGCCAAACTCCACAAGTCGCCAACGCCGCAACCTCACCGCAGGTGGGGTCCGCGACTTGTGGGTTCCGGCTCAAAGCACCTCTGCTTTGTGCGCTGTGTGTTTTCGTGGTGTGCTCT
>CAYVVX010000015.1:18074-20726 GCA_964455315.1 uncultured Planctomycetales bacterium
GTTTGTTCCCCCCGCCCCCCCCGCCCCCCCCACCCGCGCGCCCCACGCCCGGCGGGTGTCGCGCTTGCCCAGTTCGATCCCCTCGATGATCTTGCGCTGGTCGCGGCTGAGCACCGGTGTGGCCGCGCCGCTGGGGCGAAGCACCACCGTGCGGACCCCCGCCGGCGGGTGGTACAGCAGATCCTCGGAGGCCGCGTAGGTCGTGTGGTAGGCCCGGGCCGCCGCGCGCGTCCCGCGCGAGAACGGGAACAGGAAGTGCGAACCGACCCGGGACAGCGGTTTATGATTGAATTCCCGCGGCGTGGTCAGGATGGCCACGATCTCGGTGAAGCCCTGTTCGATGAGCCAGCCCACCGGCAGCGGGTCGCTGAAGCTCCCGTCGCAGTAGCGCACGCCGCCGATCAACATCCGCCTGGGGTACAGCCAGGGCAGCGCGGCCGAGGCCCGCATCAGGTCGAAGATCGCCGGGCACTTGGCATCGGCATAATGCGGCAGGCCGGTGCGGTAGTCGGTCAAAACGTAGGTCAGCGAGGGTCGGGCGGCGTGAACCTTGTCGAGGTCCAGGTAGACGTGGTTCTGGATGAGGTCGATGAGATAGTCGAGCCCGAGGATGGCCCGTCCGCGCAGCATGCGCCGGAAGCTGATGAGCTGGGAGCCGTGCACCATGTCGCGCCAGGTGGACTCCATCTCCTCCACCTGCCGGGCGGCGAAATAGGTGGCCGCGAAGACGCCCGAGGACGCGGCCACGATGGCGTCAAACTGATCCGGCCCGCCGTGGTCGAACAGGGTGCGCAGCACGCCGACGGCGTAGGAGCCGCGGAGCGCGCCGCCTTCGACCAGCAGCGCCGATCGGCCCTGGCCGGTCACGATGGTTCCTGTTGGTGCTGAAGGCGTGGCCATGGTCTGCATCTCGGGGGGTAACTCTCCGCAGCCTGCCCGGGGCCGCGGAGCGCCTGACCTCGGCGCGCCGATCCATCCGCACGCGGACCGGCGGGACACGCCGGGTGGCGGGCCGATCCACCATTGTAGTATCAACCCTCCGGAATTCCACGGTCGGCCGCCGTCGGCCCCGCTCAGGCCGGCTGGATCAGGGCCTTGACCACTTCGCCCGCCGCGACCGCATCGAGCCCCCGCTGGGCCTGTTCGAGCGTGAACGGATGGAGCGGGATGGCGTCCCATGAGTCCCCCAGCGCCCCGTGGCGAAGGTACTCGAGCCCGCGGTGGACGTGCGCGAAGTCACAGCCCCAGCAGCCGCGCACATCCAGATGCTTCTGGTTCAGATCCAGGTGAGGGTTGAAGCGGGCCTCGCCGGCGTCGGTGTACTGCCCCACGATGACCACCCGTCCCGCATCGCGGGCGTAGCGCAGGGCCTGCACCGCCGCCTCGCGGGCACCGGCGGCCTCGATGACGATATCCGCGCCGCGGCCGGCGGTGTGCTCGCGGACCCAGGCCAGCCGCCGGGCTTCGTCGCTGCCGGCGATGTCCAGCGTCGCGCTCGCGCCCATCGCCGCGGCTGTTTCCAGCCGCCGGTGCGGCCCCCCGATGCACAGCACCCGTCCCGCGCCGCAACCGCGGGCCAGCGCGATCGCCGACAGGCCCACCGGACCGGACCCCAGCACCAGCACCGTGTCGCCGAGCCGGATCTCCGCCCGCTCGACCGCGTGCACCGCCGTGGGCAGCCCGCAGCCGCCGGCCATGAACCGCTCCAGCGGAACGCCGTCCAGCGGCAGCACCCGCGTGCCCGGGCGCAGGTAGATCATCTCGCTCCAGCCGCCGGCCAGCACGTCGTCGAGTCCGTAGGTGATGCCGTAGACCCTGCGCCGCGGGCAGCGCGTGGAGGCTTTAGCCACCAGGCAGTACCAGCACTGCCCGCAGGTGCGGTGCACGTCGAGGAACGTGACCGGCTGCCCCTCGACGATCGGCCTGCCCTCCACGTCGAGAAGGTCGCCGCGCACGGCCGCGATCACGCCCGCGCTGACATGCCCGGGAATCAGCGGATAGGGCACCCCCGCCAGCCGGCCGTGCTGCAAGTGCACGTCGGTCCCGCAGACCTCGCTGCAGGTGACCTTCAACAGCGCCGACCCCGGCTCCAGTTGCGGCACCGGGACTTCGCGCAGCTCCACCGGCTGGTGCGGAGCGACCATCACCGCGGCTTTGACTGTGGATGCGCTCATGATTCGCCTCGACTGAATCGAACCGCAGTGTAGCGAACCGGGTGCGGAGCTGTCACGCGGCTGAGCCGGCCCCCGATCTGGATGCGCCGGGCTCGCCGCCATTTTCGTGGGTGACATGGCCGGCGAAGCACCTTGCGTTTCCCCCCGCTGGCATTCCGCCCGCACGTCGCTAAGCTGCTGCCCCATGGATTCGCCCGGGCCGACATCCTCGAACACCGCCCCCGCGCCGCCGTCTGGCTTCCTCGCGAAGCTCGGGCTGCATCGCCCCGAGCTGCTTGCCTGGGCCCTCTACGACTGGGCCAACTCCGCCTTCGTGACCACCATCATGACCGCGGTGTTTCCGCTCTATTACCTCGAGGTCGCCGGTGAGGCCGGCATGTCCAAGACCGACGGCCAGCTTCGTTTCGCCCTGATCACATCGGCCGCCCTGGTATTCATCGCCGTGCTGGCCCCGGTGCTGGGGGCGCTGGCTGATTTC
>CAYVVX010000016.1:0-4398 GCA_964455315.1 uncultured Planctomycetales bacterium
CCAACGGCACCGCCGGTGTCGATTGCTTCGCCGGTTTCACATCGCCCGCCTCCCCGCACAGTACGCGACAGTTCATGGGTGCCCGCATCGTGCGCACGATCGATGTGGGTGGCAATCACCTGATCAACCTGGGTGGAGGCTGGGGCTCGGAAGGCTTCACCGGCTCCGGCCGCAACTTCGCCGGCAACGTCAATCTGGGTAACGACGCGGCTCTGCTCAACCTGCCGCTGCAGTTGGCGATCAGTTTCGACGGCACGACCAAGGTGCTGAAGGTCGCCTTGTACGCGGCGGATGCGACCCTGCTCTCACAGGCGCAGGGCGACATCCGCCAGTTTGACAACCTGGGCGTGCCGCCGAACGATCCCGCATTGACCAATGAGTTGAACGCCCTGGCGCTGACCCACCTGGGCTGGACGGATTTCATCGGCGAGTCGGACAACAAGGAGACCGCCTGGTCGGTCGACTCGCTGGCCTTCTACGATGATCCGCAGGGCGCTTTCACCGACGTGGGGATTTCGCCCACCGGCGCCTGTTGCCACGTCGACGGCACATGCAGCGACTCCACGTCTTTCGAATGTGACTATCAGTTTCAGGGCACCGGGACGGACTGCGGCTCCACGGTCTGCACGGCGCCGCTGGGGGCATGCTGCGATCGTCTGGGCGGGTGCACGGAAACCACCATCACCGCCTGTGCCGATTTCTGGCAGGGGCCCGATACGAACTGCGTTGACGCCGGTTGCGAGCCCGTCGGCGCGTGCTGCCTGAATGACGGTACCTGTTCCGAAGGTACCGAGGCTACCTGCCTTGGTGCCTACCAGGGCGACGGCACGCTTTGCGAGTCCGTCAGTTGCCCGGCAGTGCCCACCGGTGCCTGCTGTGCCTCCGACGGCACCTGCACGGAAGAACCGGTGGGAACGTGCGACGGGCAGTGGCAGGGAGTCGGCACCACCTGCGGCGCGAGCGTGTGCCCGGTTTCGCCGCTCGGTGCATGTTGCGGGCTCGACGGCACCTGCGCGGAGAACGTTCGGGAGGCCGACTGCTGCGGTGCCTGGCAGGGCGAGGGCACCACCTGCGGCGGTTCCGATTGTGCCAGCCTGCCGGTCCCCGACTGGCTGGCGACCTTCGACTCAGATGCCGACGGCGTAGTGGATGTGCGCGATGACAATCCCAACAAGGTCATGATCGGCGGCAACACCGGCGGCCGGCAGAGCATCACCACCATGGCCCGTTCCACCACCGTCTCGGACAAGGCGGGACGCGCTTTGCCCGCAGCCCGCGGCGCGAGCGACTCCTTCAGCGGCCTGTACAAGTTCAAATACGTGGACTATCCACTGCCGGCTCAGGAGGGTGTTGCCGCCGAAGAAATCGCCGGGTTCATCTCCGCAAGCTCGACGCACTGCACGCGGCAATTCCTGACTTCGGCATTCCAGCACTACGCCCAGGGCGGCGATTACCATATCAGTTTCGGTGTCCGCTGGGGCTCTGAAGGTTTCACCGGCACGGGGCGTCGCTTCGCCGACGTGAACTTCGGTCCCACCAGCCCGCTGGGCCGCAATCTGCTGCTTGTCGTCGGATACGACGGCGAGACGAAGAACGGCTTCTCAGGGCTCTACGATGCGATTGATCGAACGCCGCTGGCGATCGTCGGTGGTGACATTCGCACCTTCGACAACCTGGGCGTATCGCCGAACGATCCGGCGCTGCAGAATGAGCTGAATTTCCTGAATCTCACCCATCTCGGCTGGGTCGATTTCATCTCCGATTCCGCCGCGAACAACATCCCGCGCACCTGGTCCGTGGACGCCCTGGCTTACTTCGACACTTCCAACGGTGCATTTCGCGCCCTGGGGGTGGAATCACCATTCGTCGGAGCCTGCTGCCATCCGGATACCACCTGCACGGACGCGACCCCCGTCGATCTGTGTGACGGCGAATGGCGCGGACTGGGCACGACCTGCGCGGAAGTGAGCTGTCTGCCCTCCTGTAACACCCCGTCGTTCGATGCGGACGGCGATGGAGACGTGGATCACGATGATTTCGGCGCTGTGCAGCGCTGTATCACGGGCGCGGGCGATCCCGGCGGGTCGTTTGATCCGTCCGCCTGCCACTGCTTCGATGTGGACGACGGTGGCGTCGGGGACGGCGATGTCGACATGGCCGACTACTTTGCCTTCCAGGCCTGCGCGCAGGGGCCGACTGTTCCGGCATCGCCCGACTGCGTTGCGCCGTGAAGTCCGAGGATTTGAAGGACCGCAAACAAGTCAGGTTGGTTGGTGACCATGCTGAAGCTGAGACGGGGGCGCAGAGGACGACGGACCGTGAAGCCGGCGGGTTTCACCCTGATCGAGGTGCTGGTGGTGGTGGCCATCATGGCCCTGCTCATCGCCATCCTGCTGCCGTCGCTGCGTGCCGCCCGCGACCAGGCCAAGGGGACCGTCTGCCTGAACCACCTCAAGCAGCTCGGTTACGGCTGCGCCTTCTACACCCAGGACGCGCGGGGCAATTACGCGCCCCCGTTCCGGTTCATCCGCCGGATCAACAACGATCCCAACGACTGGATCAACGTCCCGGCCTGGTTTCAATACATTCCCTTCCGGTATCTCGCGAATCAGACCGAGGTGGTGTCGTGTCCAACAGACGACTTCATTGAGCAGAGCCGGCCGAACATGAAGCGCGGCCCCGAGCGGGAACTCAAGGCGTTGTCGCCGAGGATCTACTACAGTTACTCGATCAATGCGGTCTATCCGAAGTCCACGTCGCTGGTCACGACCACCCCGAGCAGTATTCTGCCGGACAATCCGTTCACGTCCGGCCTGATCATCGAGCGGTACAATCCTGGCGTGGTGAGCTACATCAAGCTGCCTTCCGCCACCGCCTACCTGCTGGAAACCGCGGAAAGCGGCATGCTCAATCCGAGGCTGCTCCATTCGTTCTTCCGCAGGCAGCACGGCTCGCGGAGGGACTCGATGAATCTGTTGTACGCCGACTATCACGCCGAACTGCGCAACTTCAAGCAGGTCTGGCCCGGGGATTTCTCCACCGATCCGCCGGCCCACCTGGGCTCGGCGGACAAGTGGCCGGCGCGCTTTCGGCAGCTGTGGTACGGCGACCCGGACGCCCTGGACATCGTTCAGAAGTAGCCTGGGAGATTCCCCTTTGGTATTCGTGCCGGCGCAGATCTTCCTTACCGTCATGGCCTGTGCCGTGCCGGCCGCGGAAATGCCTTCGCTGCATTGGACTTCCGATCGGGAAGCCCGTGTCGTGGTCCGGGTTGACCCTGTGGATGGCGGCTCGCGCCAAACTGACCAGATGATCGCCTCGGTGGAGCTCGACTTCCGACACCACCTCGCCGGTCGGCCCGTCGATCCGGGCAGCCTGCAGGTGGTGGCCTGTGACTCGGCAACGGGCCGGCCGCTCGAGTACCACGACTATGCGGACGGCGCGATCACGGGTGAGCGTCCATTTCGCTTCTACGACGATGCGATTCCCTGGGATTTTCCTGAGGCGGAAGGCTACGCTCACAGCAACAACGGCACCGGCCTGCCCGCCAGGACGCTGCCCGGCGGGGGCCGGTATCTGGGCGTTGCGGGACCGGGCGAAAAAGGCCGGATCGCCTGGAACCATGAACAGCGCGGACGTTCACCGTCATGGTACGCGATCTACTTCAATGCCCGTCCGGAATCCGGTGAGCACCGGCTCGCCCCGGCGGGGTCCGTCGGTGACGGCGCGAACCTGTGCACGTCGCGATCGCCACACTTCTTCCCGCTCTATCACAGCCGCGTTGATGTCGCCGATCTCGACGGTGATGGCCGGTTTGATCTGCTGGCCGGCAACATGAACGGCACGCTGATGTGGTATCGCCATGCCGGCGACGGCGATCGATCCACGTTTGATGCCCCCGAACTGATCTTCACCGACAGCGGCCAGGTCCTCGACATCGGCTACTCTTCCGCCCCCAAGGCCGCCGACTGGGACGGTGACGGCGACCTTGATCTGATCGTGGGCGCCGAGAAGGAGTCCTTCGTCTTCTTCCGCAATCTCGGTACCAGGCTAAGTCCGAAGTTCCACCTGGAGGGGCTGCTCGAAGCCGACGGATCTTCGATCCGCGTGCCCAAAACGCCGTGCGAGGAGGATCCCGACGGGAAGATCTTCCCCTTCGACTACTATCAGGTTCCGGAGATCGTGGATTTCGACGGCGACGGCGATCTCGATCTGCTGGCGGGGGGGTACATCACCGGGCGCATCTGGCTGTATGAGAACGTCGCCTCCGAGCCCGGCACCGAGCCGAAGCTGACCTTCCGCGGCCCGCTGCAGGCTGACGGCAAGGACATCGACGTGACCTGGATGGCTTCCCCCTGCGCTGCGGACGTCGACGGTGACGGCGATCTCGATCTGATC
>CAYVVX010000016.1:4408-20492 GCA_964455315.1 uncultured Planctomycetales bacterium
CGGCAATCGCGTTCGCCCCGAGTTTGCCGCGCGCCCCTTTCCCGCCCGGGGCAGGTTCCGGCATGGTTCGCTGGGCACGCCCCGTGCCGCTGACTTCAATGGCGACGGTCTGCTCGACCTGGTGGTCAGTGCCGCGACGGACCTGTTGTTGATTCCCAACGTCGGAACGCGTGGCCGTCCGCTGTTTGACGCGACGGTCGAGGCCCAGCCCGGACGCTGGGGCAACCTGGTGCTGCCGTTTCAGCAACTCGTCGACTACAACCGCGATGGCTGTGTCGATCTTCTCGAAGGCGAATCCGTGCGACTGTGCTCCCCGGAGCGTGCCGCCCGTTACGACCGATCTCCAGTCATCGCGCTGGTGCCCGGTGGAAAGCGGATCCATCATCCCAGCCCCAGCGGTGACCACTGGGACTACCGGGCCCTGGCCGACCTCGATGGCGATGGGTTGCAGGATCTGCTGGTCGGCGATCACCAGGGCCACGTCTGGTTCCATCGCGATGAAGGCTCGGCCGGCGCGCCGCGGATCGATGCCAGCGGGCATAAGCTAACGTTGGAAGGTGGCGCAGATCTTCGCGTTGGCATGCCGCCGACGCCCGAGGATGGCAACCAGTTCGATGAGTTGCAGGGCGCCCGCACCACGGTCTCCAGCGGCGACTTCAATCACGACGGTCGGCTGGATCTTCTCGTCGGCGACACCTACGGCGTGATTCATCTGTTCCTGAGGGCTCCCGGTGACGAACCTGCGTTTCAGGCCGGTCGTTCTCTGGCCCGATTGGTCAATATTCGGCTGGTGGCCGTGGGGACGGACTGGAACCATGACGGCTGGGATGACGTGCTGGTCACGTATGCGGGTTCTCAGACGTACCTGCTCCTGAACCGGGCCACCGAGGGCGCGGCCGAGTTCGACGATCCCATGGAGCTCAAGCTGCCCGAGTATCCGATGTCCTGGCCGCTGCTTCACGTCGCGGACTGGAACGGCGACGGCGACCAGGACGTGCTTTTCCACTACGGCACCATGATCCGGCTTGTCGAGCGCTCCTTCATCGATCATGGCTACGTCCCCGGCAAGGTGATCGCCACCGAGCGTCGGCCGGCGTCGGCTTCACGTGGTGCGGCTCGGCCGGCCGGCCTGGAGCACATGGCGGTGGCCCCGTCTTCCCACTACGCGCACAACGCCTATCCGACCATCGCACGGCTTGCGGACGGGCGACTGATCTGCGTATTCACCGCCAGGGACGCCAGGACCCGCGACAAGTACGTCATCGCGGCTGCGTTTTCCGAAGACAATGGCAGAACCTGGGGTCCGCCGGGCGTGGTGCTGGACACACCCGGATCGCTCGACTTTGACCCCGGGATCGTGGTCGTCGGTCAACGCGTGCTGGTGACCTCCACCGCCTGCCCGCCGTCCCACCTGGAGAGGATCTCCACGTCGCGGACCATGGCCGTGGCCAGTGATGACGATGCCCGGACGTGGTCCGAACTGTTCGAGATCCCGATGGGGCACCGCTACACCTGCGGCAAGATCAATCCCGGTGTGCTGCTCGACGACGGTACGGCGATCTTCGGCTTCTCCTGGGACGGGGGGCTTGAGCGTGACGGTTCCCTGGCCGGCGAAGGCCGCCACGATCTGATCGTCGGGACGATGAGCTCGGACGATGCCGGGCGGACATGGAAGCTGCGAGGCGAAGTCCGCCTGGCCGCCCGTCGTGAAGACTGCGCTGTCGGAGCCATCAACGGCGTGGACGAGCCGGCAATCGTCCGCTGTGGCGACGGCGCGCTGTACATGCTCTGCCGCACCGGCCTGGATCGTCTTTACGAGAGCCGCAGCACCGACGGCGGCATGACCTGGTCGGATCCCGCACCGTCGAGCCTCACCAGCCATAACGCTCCCGCGAGCCTCTGCCGGATCGAGGGGGCCCGTCCCGGTATCCTGGCGGTCTGGTGCAACTCTCGCGAGCATCGCTGGCCCCTGTGTGCCGCGGCGTCGTTCGACGACGGGCGGACCTGGACGGTGCCGCGGGTGATCTCCCGGGTCGAAGGGTACCAGTCGTCGTATCCCGGCTGCGTGCAGGCCGCCGACGGTGCCCTGGTGGTCGTGTGGCAGCAGGATCGCCCCGACGGCCATCGCGAGGTGCTGGGGGCACGTTTCGACGTGGAGTGGATGCTGGATGCGAAGGTGCAATAGACCGTTGCCGGGGGAGTCGGATAGAGTGAACCCGACTCATCGGCAGCTGACCCGTTCACGGTTCAACCTCAGGAGTCCGGGCACATGAGTGAGACCATCGTTTACCTCAACGGCAAGCTGGTGCCGGAAGCTGATGCCCACATCTCCATATACGACATGGCCGTGGTGCTGGGCGCGACGCTCACCGAGATGACCCGCACCTTCAACCGCAAACCCTTCCGGCTGGGCGACCACCTCAAGCGACTGTTCCGCTCACTGCGCTATGCCCGCATCGACATTGGCATGACGCCGGAGGAGCTCGCCGGGGTGACCATGCAGGTGGTTGAGCACAACGCCCGGCTGCTGGAGGATGGCGGCGAGATGGGCATCGTCCATTTCGTGACCGGCGGCGAGTTCCACGAGTACGTGGGCAGCGCCGGTCGAGCCCCGCGGGTCAGCCCCACGGTGTGCATTCACACCTTCCCGATCCCGTTCCACTACTTCGCCGAGAAGCTGCAGCACGGCGCCCACGCGGTGACGCCGTCGATCCGCAAGATTCCGGCCCAGTGCGTGGACCCGAAGATCAAGTGCCGCAGCCGGATGAACTTCTTCCTGGCGGAGAAGGAGGTCGCCCTGGTCGATCCGGAGGCGATCTGCCTGATGCTCGACCTGGACGGCAACGTGACCGAAGGCACCGGCTCGAACTTCTTCATCGTGGAGAACGGCACACTGGTATCACCGCCGAGAGACATCATCCTCTGGGGTATCAGCCGGCAGACGGTCCTCGAACTGGCCGGCCAGATGGGCATTCCCGTCGAGGAGCGGCTGTTCCAGGTGCATGATGTCATGAACGCCGACGAGGCCTTCACCACCACGACGCCGTACTGCATCGCCCCGGTGACGAGGATCAACGGCGTTCCCATCGGGAAGGGGAAACCGGGGCCGATGTATCAGCGGATCGTGGATGCCTGGAGCCGCCTGGTCGGTGTGGACATTGTTCGCCAGATGGTTGACGGTGCGGAGCGCACGCGCCAGGCTCGCGAAGCCCTGGGCGTCGTCCAACGGGAGACCCCCGCGGTTCTCCATCGCTGATCGGAACAGCCGATGCTCATGTCCATTGCCGGTATTACCCTCCTGGCGGATCTTACCGGGCCCGACTACCTCGTCCTGATCGCGTACATCCTCGCCGTGGTCGCGCTGGGAACGTGGCTCGGCCGGGGACAATCCTCGCTGACCGACTACTTTCTCGCCGAGCGGAACACGCACTGGATCGTCGCCGCGGTGTCGATCATCGCGACCGACCTCAGCGCGATCAGCTACATGGGCATGCCCGCATGGCTGTACAAGAAGGATCTGAAGTTCATGTTCGGATCCATCTTCACGCCGATCACCTTCCTGCTGGTGATCGTCCTGTTCCTGCCCATCTTCTACCGGCTGAAAGTCTTCACCGTCTACGAGTACCTCGAGCGGCGCTTTCATCCGCTGGCGAGGACGGTGACCGCCCTGCTGTTCCTGTTCCAGCGCGGCGTCTGGCTGGCCGCGGCGATCTACATTCCCTCGGTGGCCCTGGGATCCTTCTCAGGTATTCCTGTCATCGGCTGCGTGGTGATCATCGGCGCCCTGACCACCATGTACACCATGGTGGGCGGGATGAAGGCGGTGATCTGGACCGATTTCGTTCAGTTCATTGTGATGATGGGCGGTCTGGTACTCATGATCGCGCTGCAATTGAGCCACTTCGACTGGCACTTCGGCGACGTCTGGAACCGCGCGAGCACGATGATCGCCCCTGAAACCGGGACGCCCCATACCACCTGGATCGACTGGCGTTTCAACTTTCACACGGAAGCGACCATCTGGTCCCTGTTCATCTTCTACATGGTGTACAACCTGGGCACGTATGGAACGGATCAGGTGGTCGTCCAGCGGTATTTCACGATGAAGACCTTCCGCGAGCAGGTCACCGCCATCATGAGCTCCGGATTCCTGACCATCGCGGTCGTCTTCCTGCTGGCCATCCAGGGCCTTCTGCTGGTGGTCTACTACGCCGATCATCCCGAAATGGCCGCAACTCTGCCTGGCGGCAATGCCGACAGCATCGTGCCGCACTTCGTGGTCAACGTGCTGCCGGCCGGTGTCCGCGGGCTGATCTTCGCCGCCATCTTCTCGGCCACCATGTCGAGCGTCAGTGCCGGGCTCAACTCGTTTGCTACTGTGGGCATCATGGATCTCTATAGGCGCTATTTCCGCGGCGGCAAGGGGGATGAAGCTCACCAGTTCTTCGTCGCCAAGCTCAGCACGCTGTTCTGCGGCCTGCTGGCCACGCTGGTGGCCGTCTGGATCAGCACCCTGCAGACGACGATTCTCCAGACGCTGGTCGGCCTGGCGTCCAAATTCATCGGCCCCATCTCGGGCATCTTTCTGCTGGGTGTGCTCACCCGTCGGGGGAACCTCGCCGGGGTGCTGGCCGGTGCGGTGGCGGGCCTGATCGTCGCGTTCCTGGTGGACCTGGACGCGATCGAGAGGAATGTAAACTGGCTGTGGACGGCACCACTGGGGTCGGTGGCAACCTTCGTGGTCGGCTACGTGGTCAGCCTCATCGTGCCGATGGACAACAACGGCGGGGGGGCTCTGGAATCATCGGTGGCCGGCGGTGCCGATTCTTCCGGCTGACGACGACCACACCAGGAAAGGCGGAGACAAGCGTGGCACTGGTCAGCGATCCCAACAACATCCGGCTCGGCGTGGCCGGGATGGTCGAGGAAAACGGCCACCCCTACAGCTGGTCCGCCATCATCAACGGCTTCGATTCGCGGGCCATGGCGAACGTCGGCTACCCGATGATCCACAACTACCTCAGCGCCGAGCCGCGCCGCAACCTCGGCATACCCGGGGTCCGCGTCACCCATGCGTGGTGCGATCGTCCCGACGATGCCGCGCGACTGGCTCGCGCGAGCCTGATTCCCAACCTGGTGTCAGCCCCGCAGGACTTGATCGGACGGGTCGATGCCGTGCTCATCCCCGCCGACAAGGGCCACGAACACGTGGAGCGGGTCAGGCCGTTTGTCGAGGCCGGTCTTTCCGTGTTCATCGACAAGCCCCTGGCCGACCGCGAGGAGGATCTGCAGCAGTTCGCCGACTGGCATCGACAGGGCAAAGCCTTTCTTACCAGCAGCATGATGCGGTATTGCCGCGAGTACGCCGAGTGTCACGCACGGATGCACGAATTGGGACAGCTTCGCCTGATCGTGCTGACCATCGCCAAGAGCTGGGAGCGCTACGGGATTCATGCCCTGGAAGGCGTCTACCGCTTCCTTCCGCCCGGCGGCTGGGAATCGGTGATCAACAGCGGCACGACCGCGGCCAACATGGTTCACATCCGGCACGCGTCGGGCGTGGACGTGCTGATACCGACGGTGGAAGACATGTTCGGCGGCTTCGGCTGCCTGGACCTGTATGGTACGACCGGTCGTCTCGGTGCCCGCTTCACCGACGGATCTCGGTTTCACGCCTTCAAGAGCCAGCTCATGGACTTTGTCGACTACCTTCGCACCGGCGAGCCGCCATTTCCATTCGAGCAGATGGTCGAACCGGTCAAGATGGTCATCGCGGGGATCCGCAGCCGCGATCAGGACGGTCGCCGCATCATGCTCTCCGAGATCCGCGCCTGAGGTTATGCCAGTCGTTTGAAAACCCCGCGCCCGTTGGTGCAGAACAGCCTGTCCGCCAGATCGACCGCTTCCGCCTCCTCCAGCCGGCCCACGCTCACGAGCCCGCTCAGGGCCCGGGCCACCACCGCCTTGGCCTGCACCAGCGCCCCGTAACTTTCCTCAACGTAATAGCAGTCCCCACCCCAGAGGAACTTGCTCGACGGCACGGCCGTGAACATGCTCTCCATCATGCGGACGCTCTCCACCGGCGCCAGCATGAACGCCCAGGACAGATCCAGGTACACGTTGGGATAGCGCTTGGCCATCTGCTCCAGCTCACCCCAGTAAGGCCAGCTGGCGTGCATCAGAACGAAGGTCGTCTCGCGATGCTCCTGAACGAAATCGGCCAGCAGGTCCGCCGCACCGGCCCGCGCGGAACTGAGTCCCCCGGGACCATAGGTGGTGCCCGTGTGAACCTGCAACGGCAGGTCGACGGCGGCCGCCTGTCGGGCCACCTCATGCATGACGAAGTTCTCGAAGGCGATGAGGGCCTCGGGTGCCAATCGCTGCACCGGTCGCTCAAGCACGGTTTCCGCGAGCTGCTCATCGACCGGGCCCAGTACCGGGGATCGACAGCAGTTGTGCGCCGTCTTCAGGCCGACCGCGCCGGCGGTGTGGGCCCGCCGCACCGCGTCGGCGATGATCGCGCGGTAGGCATCCAGATCGCGGGCGGTGGCCGTGTCCACCCCCAGAAGTCGATGGTTCTCCGCGGCCGCCTGCGGCAGCCAGCCGTAGAACAGCGAGTCGATCTTGACCACCGGGTGCAGAAACTTCAGATCGATTGTCCGCACGATGGTATTGCGGTCGATGAGTTCATTCGGGAGGTCCGGGCGCACCCGCAGCAGGTAACGATACCAGTCGAGTTCCTCCCGCTGACCGAAGAAGTACACCGCCGTACCGCCCACCTGGTAGTCGACCAGGATGGATCGGGCCCCGCATGAGCCCTTCAGCACGTTTTCAGAGAAGGACATATCCTCGTTGTGCGCCCGGATCGCTGCATCGACGTTGATTGCAGAGCTGCGATCAAGATGGCGGCTGGTCATGCCGCACAGGTCACGCCACGCGTGGCGGCAGACTTCCATGTAGCCGGTGTGGGCTACCGCCGGCAGCACGCGGACCAGCTCCGACCAGCGCGCGTCCCATCCCGCGGAGCGATCCGCCAGTTTCGCCGGATTCAGACCCGCCGAAACCAGATCCGCCCACAGGTAGCTCGAGCCGATCCAGTCGAACAGGTCCGGATTCTTTTCCCTGCGCTGATCGCGGCCAAGCAGGTGCTCATGAACGTCAAGGAGCCCGTGACGTTGGATGGCATCATCGATGCCTGCGAGCATGCTGTCACTGTCGACACGACGCACGGGTGGCTCCGGATGAGACCTGTTGGCTCAGTACGCGATGGTCACCTCGTCGAGCACCGGGTAATTGGAGCCATCCGCGGACTGAAAGATCGCCCGGTACTGCACATGGCGGCCGCGGATGGGATGAACCCTCAGGTCGCCGGGTTCGTCGATGGTGCCGCCCACACCCTCGCGTCCATACCACGGCGTGCTCTCCAGATCGTCGGGATCATCCGCGGCTCGCAGCTGAAACCGCAGTCGCGAGCCGTGCGGAGTACGTGCCTTCCAGTTGATCGCGCGCAGGGCCTGCTCGGAACCCATGTCGTGAACGGTGCTGGTGAAGGCGATTTCGAAACGCCGATGGTACACGTGACCCGCATCGACGTCGGTGATGTCGTGGGATCCCTCGGTGGGCAGTTCGATCTTGCGGTAGTCGCTGAAGCCGTCCGGGCTACCAAGAAAGATGAAGGAGCGGGCCCGATGGTTCCCGTTGGGCAGGGCGTGACATGCCACTGCCAGATCCAGCCACCCGTCCCGGTTGTAGTCCAGTGCCACTGCGCCGGAGCCCGAGTCGGTCAGCAGACCCGACCGTCGCGAACGCGAGAATCCATCCTTGCCCTGGTAGTAGAGCAGGCTCGTCCAGGTGCGATCAAACTGCCCGTTGGTGTAGGTCGGCAGAAACACGTCGATCATCCCGTCGCGGTCGAAGTCGGCAAAGCACGATCCCTGCACGCCGACCGTGGGCAGGTCGATGCGACGCTCGGCGCTGAAGCCCTCCGCGGAGCCGAGAAAGATGTACGACATTCGATCCACGGCCGTCACCGCTGTTCCCTCGTAGTGGTAGGGCGACAGGGCGGCCACGTCCAGCCAGCCGTCTCCGTTGATATCCACACAGTTGACCGTGACCGATCCCTTGTCCGGCAGCTCGATCCGCGACTGGCTTTCGTCTGAGAAGCCCGCGTCCGTCCCCCAGAAAATGACCACGTGGGGAAACGACAGGTTGCTGTAGATCAGGTCCAGCCGGCCGTCCCGGTTGAGGTCCGCCAGGGTGAGTCCGCGCGGATCCTCCACCTTCAGCCGCGTGGTGCGCTTCGCGTCAAAGCCGTTCGGCCCTCCATAGCAGACGAGCTGGTAACGATCTTCGGGCTTGAAGCCCGGCTCCCAGGTCACCAGCTGCGCGAAGGCCAGGTCGAGCCAGCCGTCGCGGTCGAGATCCCCGCTGACCACGCCGGTGGCGAACTCCGTCGGCACCAGCGAACGATGCTGCGGAGACCAGGTGCCGTCGTCCTGGCCCCAGTAGATGCAACTGCCTTCATCCCGCCAGCGCCCGTACTCGTAGGATTCGGCGAAGACGATATCATCGCGCCCGTCGAGATTAAGATCCGTGGCCACATGGGAGAACGCATCGTGGATCGGCAGCAGGGCCATGCGCTCGGTGCTGAACTCGCCGTTGCCGTTGTTCCAGTAGAGTCGGGCGTTGCTCAGGCCCTTGGTCCCATCCACTGAGTTCAAGAATAGAACGTCCGGCTGGCCGTTGCGATCCACGTCGCCGACCACCGCCGCCACCGCCCCCAGGGTCGGCAGGCCCGTCGGACGCGTCTCCTCGAAATGTCCCTGGTTGTTCATGTACACGTAGCTCTCGACGTTGTGTGAGCTTCCGTTGCGATGGCACGCTACGATCACGTCCGCCCAACCGTCGGCGTTGAGGTCCGCCGTGGCCAGGCCGTGGGCGAAGCGCGTGGCGAGTTCGCCGCGGCGTTCAACCCCGAAACCGTCCGGCCCGCCCCAGTAGATCGACGTCGGGGCATCCCCGGTCTCGTCGTCGTTGCCGTAGTCCGCGATGATCACATCAGGCCAGTCGTCATGATTGAGGTCGGCCGCGGCCACGTCGCGCGACGAGCTGCAGGGCAGGGTGGTGGAAGCTGTGGTGGTGAAGGTGCCCGCGGCATCGCCCCAGTAGACGACGGCGCCGGACAGCGCACCTTTGCGTTCAGCATCCTCGAGGTCCACGCGTCCCTTTGCACGGCTGTTGGTGATCACCACATCGAGATGGCCGTCACGATTGAGATCACTGGTGGTAAACCGGCCTGAACCTGCGGTGCTCAGCCTGGTCGTCGGTTCCCCGGCGAGTTCCGTGCCGGTGTTGCGGTAGATGAGCAGATCGCTTCCGTTCAACGCCAGCAGGTCAACCCGCCCGTCGCCGTCCGCGTCCGCTGCCTGGCACCAGCTCACCGCGCCGCACGGCAACACCTGCTTCGCGCATGGATCGAATCCACCCGCCTGGTTCAGGTAGATCACGATTCCGGGAGACTGTCCCTGGGCGAACGCGAGGTCCGGCTGACCATCCGCGTTGGCATCCAGGATGGCCACGCCGGTCGAGAAGTAGGTGGGCAATGCCTGGGAGCGGCGCCGGGCGAATCCCATTTCACTGCCGTAGTACACGAGTGCATCCAGTGCCGCGTAGTTCTGACCGTTGTGCGTCGCGCACAGGACCACCTCCGGCCAGCCGTCCCCGTTGAGATCGCCAATCGCTCCCGCGTGCGATCCGCTGTTCAGCAGCGGCTGCCGGAAGCGGGGATCGAACGTTCCGCCGCTGTTGAGGTACAGGTACGCCGGCGGGGCGTACCAGTTGTCATGGGAGGTGACGAACAGCACGTCGTTGGCGCCGTCGCGGTTGTAATCGAAGGTCAGAATGGTCCGCACGGTCCCGTCCGCGGCGGCATAGAGATTGACGCCGCCGTCGTCAGAACGGCCCTGCCGGAAATCCTCGAAGCTGGACTGGCGCCACGCCTGCCCCTCCGCGTATGGGATGACACCAAGGAGTGAAACCAGGATCGCGGTCATCCCCGGGGCGTGTGGTCGGATCGACAATGAGGCCATGCGCGATACTCCGGTCCTGTGAGCCAAGGCGACGAAGCGTTGAGACCTGAAACCGGCCGTGCAGACGATCATTCTACCCGCGATTTGTACTGAAACAAGACATTTGTTGCAGCAGGCTTCCGGACCGGGCAGCAATCATGCCCACGCTCCTTCGGCCGGACCCTGGCCGCATGGATTGTCCGGGCAGAAATGCTGGAAACCAAGGATCTCCAGCTGTCTGCAGGCCTGGCAGCTACCGGGTCCATGAGCGGCAGCGGCTGAGCTCCGAACTGGTGGATCCCGCGGGTCCGGAGCCACAATGTATTTGGAAAATACATGGTCCCGCTTCCCAGGGGCGGGTCGAGCCCGCAGGGCGGGACGGCGACAGCGATGCCCCGGGAATGGCCGGGCGGCTTGGCCCCGCGAGCTTACGGGCCTTGGGGACGCTCGCGGAGCGATTCATCCGATGCGTGCCCTTGCTCGGACAGTTCAGAAGGTGATATCCGGACCGCATGAATCTCGCGCCCGCCCCCCTCGAGCTGCTGCTGCCATACGACGATCAGCCGGCCATCGGCGGCCTGGATGCACCCTGGGTACGAGCACTGATATCCCGGTGTATTGGCGATGGTGATCGGCTTGCTCCAGGTTCTGGCGTCGTCGAACGAGGCGGCGATGCAAAGCGGCCAGCGATTCTTAGGTGAATGATCCCACACCACCAGGATGCCGGAGCGAGCGCCCTCGAAGCGACAGAGCGACGCGGGGGCGTTGTGGCCGGTGAGCGGGGATGGCTCGGGCCCTGACCAGGTCCGGCCGTGGTCGCGGCTCCTCAGTTCGTAGAGGCGCTCATGGCCGGTCCTGCAGAGCATGTAGAGCGAGTCGTCGCTGCATACGACGACGGCGGGCTCGTCGAGACCATTGATGGCGTGGGCGCGGTCATCGCCTCTGCGAGCGAGCAGGTGGACGTCCGCTCCCGATTCCCAGGTCTTTCCTCGGTCGGTCGAAATCATGACGGCTGCAAGGCAGTCTTCCTCGCCCTCGCTCTTGAGACGTTCGTCTCCCTGGAGGCTCCGGTCCCAACTGTAAGGAAAGATCACCGCTCCGTTGGTGAGAAGCAATCCGTTGTTGATCTTTCCCGAGGTGTAACGATGCCCCATCGGGATCTCGTACGGCTTGGACCAGGTTTCGCCGTTGTTCTCGCTGCGGACGGCCATGGTCCGTGACGTGGAGATGAACTGACCGTGAGTCGGGGGCACGGTGGTCGATGAGACGATGACGCTCGAGCCGACCACAATGATGTTGGGGTCATAGTCGAGATGCGGGCGCGAATCGATCAGCATGATGGGCTTGTCCCATGTCGCCCCATGGTCGTGGGAAAACATGCCGACGACGACCGCCTTGCCCTCGGTATGCCGGGCGTCCGTGGCGGAAAACACGCAGAGCAATCGATCATCGGCCAGCCGCGCGACGGAAGGGTAGGCGCTGGTGCGGTACATGGCGGAAGAGGCGATGGTGATTCGCTCGATGTCCCCCCGGTCCGCGGCCTGCACCAGGCTTGCCGCCAGAAGCCCCAGGGCTGCGCCCAGCCTGCATGGCCGGCGGCGCAGGCACTGATCATTGTTGCCGCGAGCGGAGCGAATCAGACCGACCGTGGGGCAGGCTTGAACGTGTGCCACGTCATTCTCCCGAAAGGGTTGATGGACGATGCTCGTGCCGGACGATGGTGCCGGGACAATAACCGTGATCGATGAAAGACCGCTCCACGAACCGCGTGTAGCCGTATTGATCGATGATCAGGTCGTCATCGCCGTCATGATTCCAATCTGCCACGTATGGCCAGGGATCACCGAAGCAGGGCGGCACGTTGAGCAGGCGCGGCGTTTCGAACTCGGGCCGGCCCGCCGCCCGGCGGTTGACCAGCAGATACATGCGGTCATTGGCGTAGGAGGCGAGCAGGTCGTCCCAGCCGTCTCCATTCCAGTCGATGCGCTGGGCGGTGAGCCGGGTGGGCTGCAGCTTCTCGATCTGGACCGCGAGCTCGAAGGCGGGCGGATTCCCTCCGGTCTGGAGAAAGACCCGCAGAAACCCGTAGGTGTCGCACACGCCCAGATCAGTCCTGCCGTCGTGGTTGAAGTCGCCGGTGGTGACGGCCGTCCGCGCCCCCTGCAGGACGTCAAACGGCGCCACGTCGGGAGGAGGCAGTCCGACCTGCACCGGTTGACCGTCGGTTTTCAGCAGTTTCACCCCTTCAATGTCCATCCGGGGCTTCTCCTCGGTTCCAAGATTGCGATGAAACCAGATGCAGCCGGCATGATCGCCGAGCAGGATGTCGCGCTGGCCGTCCCCGTCGAGGTCAGCGAGCGTGCGGTAGTCCCAGTGGTCGCCGCTGGGGCTGGGGTGCAGGATCCTGTCCGCGCCGCCCAGGGGGATCGACTGCTCGAACAGGCCGGGAGCGCCCTGGCCGGTGTTGAGGACGATGCGCGAGAGGCTGGAGAAGAGATCGGGCCATCCGTCGCCGTTGTAGTCGACGAGCTGGTTGAAGCCGAGCTGGGCGTTGCCCCAGACCCCGGGCGTCGGCGGCGTGGTGGCGTCGAAGCGGCGGCGCACGCTGGTGCCGATATTGGGAAGCATGAGCAGGAGCCCGTTGACGCTCACGATGAGATCGGGGAGGCCGTCGGCGGTGAAGTCGATGCTGCGGGGGGTGGCCAATGCACCATAGGCGAACTGCCCCTGGGCAGGAAATGGCCGTCGAACCAGCCTGGCTGCTGATCGCGTCCCGACATTGTCGTAGTACCACAGGAACTTGTCGGGTGCTCCGGCGTCGCCACCGGCGGCGCTGATCTGCATGGCCCCACTGAGCAGGTCCAGGTCGCCATCGCCGTCGAGATCGACGGCACAGGGTGAGGCGCACCAGCCGACATCGAGGTCACGTCCTTCGGCCTGCAGGGCTCCCCGGAAAGCCAGCTGCGGTAAGGACTTTGCATCAGCACCGATGTTTTCATAGAACCAGACACGCCCGGTGATGTAGCCACCCACCAGCAGGTCGAGGTCGCCATCACCATCCCAGTCCGCCACCTCCGGCACGCCATAATAGTCGATGGGATAGATCCTGTTGTCCGGATCCTCCTCGCAGGGCGATTTCGGGATACGCAGGGTGTGCCCGTCGGTCTGCAGCAATCCGCGCATGCGGAAGCTGGGCGAGCGCGCGTTTCCGACGTTCTCGAAGTGGACGACGACCTCTTTTTCGGCCCCGACGATGAGGTCCAGATCGCCGTCGCCGTCCCAATCTGCCGCGACCGGAGCGGACGACCAGCTCACGTCAATCGCCTGACCATCATCGGCAAAGAGCAGACGGGCCTGGTCAAACCTGGGATGCCCGGAGGTGCCGAGATTGGGATACCATAAGATGGTGCCGGTGGCGTTGCCGACGAGGAGGTCGAATCGAGCGTCTCCATCGAGATCGGCAACAGCAACGCGACCTTGAAGCACCGGCGCGAATGTGTCGGAAGACCGTGTGCAGCGATTGACTCCGTCTCCGATGAAACCGGCCGGGGCGGGGGTGGGCGATTGTCCATCCGCAAGCGCGTTGAAGTAGATGGCGTAGAGCGTCCGATCGGACTTGATCTGAGTATGAGCCCAGGCGATGGAGCCCTGTCGGCCGCCGCCCGTGGGATTGAAGAACCGTAAACCCCCGGGCATCTCACGGAGAGGTGTGCCCATCCCTTCGGTGTTGTGCGCGTAGCCCTCGTGGTCGTGGTAATCCCAGGGAATGGTCGCGTCGTAGAACCGCAACGGCCGGTCGCCCGGCGTGGAGGCGTAGGCGTTGCCCGCGAACTCAAGCGGTTTCCCCGATGACGGCGAGACGGCAACGAGCTGAAGACTCGAAAGATCCGCGCGTTGATCGCCCAGATACTTGCCGAAATCGAGAGCGACCCGGGCGACCATCTCGTCGGACGCTCGAGTCATGTCGGGTGGCGGTTCGACTTGCACCAGCAGGCGATGCCGACGGTCGCTGGACCAGACGGGGTTTTCCTGGGCCACCGCGTCGCCGGCGGTGGGGACAATCAGGAACAGCCATAGCGCCCTGCGCCGCAGCAAAGTTGGAAGCAATCGCCTTCGGATCATGTCGATGTCTCCCACTGCCCGGAAACCGAGCCTATTGAGAATCAGGGACGCCGCCTCTGTGATCAGCGGACGAGCGTTCCAGCGCACCAGTTCCTGGTCCGATCTGCCGGAAGGCGCTATGACCTGTCCTGCGCTCTGTCGCTGCCGACAGGCTGCGCAAGCCTGCAACGACGACTGCCTTCAGGGCGCATCTCCCGCCCATACTCCTGCCCCTGGGCTGGACATGGGGGTGGTTCTGATCAGCCCGGCAAGGTGAACGGCGATGATCGCGTGTCCCGCGTCATTGGGGTGCATGCCATCGGTCATCAGATCATGCAGGTCATGCCCCGGTTCCGCGGCGTATGCTCTGAACAGCCGATCGGTGTCCACGAGCGGCACCTCACGGGCTGCCGCAATGCGGCGCACCGCTTCGGCGTAGTCCTTGAGCAGAACATTCCAACCGTCAGCGTCGTCCGGGCGATAGGGGGGGCTCGCGTACAGCTTCTTCAGTTCATCGGTCCAGGCCACGGGATTGGGCGTCATGAGGATGGGGAGGATCCCGGCATCCTGGAGTTGCTGCACCATGTGGGCGAGGTTCTTCTCGTACTCCGGCAGTGGCACCCGAGGCTGGGTCGCCCCGTCGAACACGTCGACGGCCGAGTCGTTGATCCCGAATGAGAGGGTCACGACCAGGGGATGATGCTCGATGACATCGCGGGTGAGGCGTTCGCGGGCCTGTCGGGTATTGTTGCCGCCGATACCGGCATTGATCACCCGGGCGTGGTCACCCTCACGGACAAGACGTTCTTCGAGTACTGCTGCAAACACGCGCACCCCCCCCCGCGGCGCCGTGGTCGAATCTCCAAAGGCCACGATGGTTGTGGAGCTGCGTTCTCGGGGATTGGAGCCCTGATGGGGGCTGATCGCGGAGTGGGCTTCGGGGGTGTCCGGCACCAGCTTCGCCTCCTTGTAACCGTGTTCAATAAAATCACGGGATGCGAAATGCAGAAGCGCATAGGACGACGCAAGCAGCAGGTCGGTATCGCCGTCGCGGTCCCAGTCGAGCGCCATGGGACGCGGGTGGGGGATCCAGGGCATATTGCTCACCGGAACCACCTCAAACCGAGGTGCACCGCCAGGTCCCTCGCCCCGATTCAAATAGAAGGCCGGCGAGCCCCCGCTCCAGGATAGCAGCACATCGGGCCTGCCATCGGCATCCCAGTCGACGGGATAGGCAAAACAGCGGTTGTTCCCGGTGGCGAGTTCGACGCCCGGGGCGAAACGATCCTGGCCGACATTGCGGTAGAAAAAGACTTTCCCCTCGGCGTTGGAACAGATCAGGTCGGGCCGGCCATCGCCGTCGTAGTCTGCCGGGGCGGGAACCGACCGGTTTCCACTGTGCTGCTCGAAGTCCCTGGCTTCGGCGGGTGTGAGCGGACCGACACAGAGGTCCTTTCCATCAGCCGTCTGGAACTTGCGGCCTGCCGCCAGCCGCCACTGTTTTCGATCCCCTTCGTTGCGGTAGTACCAGACAAAACCGTCTCCGTCACCCTGCAGCAGATCGAGGTCGCCATCCTCGTCCCAGTCAAAGAGGAAGGGAAAGGAGGTGTCGTCGCCATGCACGAAGGGCACGTAGATGGGTTTGCCGCCGGCCTCCAGAACGCCGGCATCGGTGAATTCAGGCGTGTTACCGAAGGAGGTCATCAGTGCCACCGGCATGTCTCCGCTTCCGCCACGAAGCAGGTCGGGCAGGCCGTCGCCGTTCAGGTCGCCGAAACAGGGAGCTACCGCGTTGAGATTGTAGTTGGTGAGGAAGGGCCCGTTGGCCATGGAGAAACGTTCGCGGTACTCGAATCTCGGCTTGCGAGGGTCACCGACGTTCTCGAAGCGAAACGCTTCGCAGCGCCCTCCCATGA
>CAYVVX010000017.1:0-10702 GCA_964455315.1 uncultured Planctomycetales bacterium
TGCTACGTAAACGACTGAGAAAACGAGGAGATGCAGCTTAAGTTAATGGCATTCGGGTCATCACTGATTGATGCTCCCCTGCTCCCTTTGTCGTGATCGGCTCGCCGGTCATGCTTTCCGCCGACTGCCGACTTCGATCCTACCGCCCCACGCCGGTCCGCCGCATGGCCTCGCGGATCTTCCGGTCGTACCGGGATTCGCAGTGCACCACCGACAGGCAGGTCCAGACCAGCACCAGCATCCCGGTGATGCATGACCCCACGCCCCACCATGCCCAGGACCACGCCCCGTTCAGGCTGGCCGCGTAGAGCAACCCCGCCGAGAGCATGAACAGCGCCAGGGTGGCCGTGCATTTCACGATGATCAGGCTCGGAGGCGGGAGCAGCCGACCGCCGCCGGGACGGAAGATGCACACCGAGCAGCGCGGCTGGCCGTCGGGCGAGGCCAGCACCTCGCCGAAATCGCCGCAGTGCCAGCAGGTGCCCACGGTTCGCCCTTCCCGCGCGGCCCTGGCCACGCGGATCAGCGTGCGGTACGCGCGGCAGATCTCGATGAACCGATCCCGGGCGTGGTCATCCCCGGGGCTGTGATCCGGGTGCCAGCGATGGACCAGCCGCCGCCAGGCCCGCTGGATGTCCTCCGCGGACGCGCTGTGGCCGAGTTCCAGCAGTTTCATGCACTCAGGCGGGGTCACGAATGACGGGCTCCCTGCTCACCGACAGTGCGCCGGGGCGGCGCTCGCACTCACCGCTGGGCACGGGCCCGCCGGCGGGCGCCGGTCTGCTTCCAGCGCGGCTCGCTCATCTGGCTGTCCCACTTCGCGTAGAGCCCGCTCAGCTCGCGGACGGCTTCGGGCTGCTCGGTGGCGAGATTCTTCTGCTCCCCGATGTCGGCCGCGAGATCGTAGAGTTCCCATTCGTCGCTGTCGTTCTTGAGCAGCTTGAGCCGGCCGTGGCGCACCGCCCGCTTGGCGCCGATCCGCCAGAACAGCGTCTCATGCGGCGAGCCCTCGCGCTGGCCCTCGAGCCAGGGCAGCAGGTCCACGCCGTCGAGCGGGTGTCCCTCGGGCGGCTTGCCCCGGGCCGCGGCCAGGGCGGTGGGGAAGATGTCCAGGGCGATGACCGGCTGGTCGTAGACCTTGCCCGCGGGCAGCCGGTCCGGCCAGCACACCACGAAGGGCACGCGGATGCCGCCCTCCCACACGGTGGCCTTGTCGCCGCGGAGCGGGTCGTTGCGCGAGCCGTTGGTGCGGGTGGGCCCGCCGTTGTCGCTGATGAAGAAGATCAGCGTGTTGCGGTCGATCTTCCGCTTGCGCAGGGCGTCCAGCACCTGCCCGACGCCGTCGTCCATGGCCGACAGCATCCCCGCGTAGGTCCGGCGGCGGGGATTCTCGACGCCCGCAAAACGGTCCTTGTACTTCTCCGGGGCTTCCATCGGGGTGTGCACGGCGTTGTACGCGAGGTAGAGGAAGAACGGACGGTCGGCGTGAGCCTCGATGAACGCGGCCGCCTCGCCGTTGAACGCGTCAGTCAGGTAGCCCACCTCCGCCACCGGCTCGAAGCCGCGCATGATCGGGTTCCGGGTGTCCGCCCGGGCGTTCACGTAGCTGTGTGAGCCGTGGGGAAATCCGAAGAAGCTCTCGAACCCGCGGCTCATCGGGTGGGACCGCCGGGTCAGCCCCAGGTGCCACTTGCCGACCATGCCGGTGGCGTAGCCGGCCTTGTCGAGGGCTTCCGGCAGGGTCACCTCCGAGTCGGGCAGGCCGAAATCGACTCCGGCCGGCCCCGCCGGGCCCGGATTGAACTCGTTGCCGAACCGCTGCTGGTACCTTCCGGTCATCAGCCCCGCGCGGGTCGGGCTGCACACCGGACAGGAGACGTAGCCGTTGGTCGCCCGGATGCCGCCGGCCGCCAGGCGGTCGATGTTCGGCGTCCTGATGTCGTCGGCCTGCTTGTGGAACCCGACGTCGGCGTAGCCGAGGTCGTCGGCGACGATGAGGATGATGTTCGGCCGCCGGGCGGTTGTCTCGGCGTCCTGGGCAGGCACAGGCCCGCCGGTCACCGCAAGCACCACGATACCCATGACCACGACGCGATGCATCCACCGAAGATCAACGCCACACATGCAGGTATCTCCTTCGCAATGCCCTGACCGGATCGGATCGCCCGGGCGAACGACGCATGCCCCGCGGCAACGGCCGGCACGGGGGCCGGCCGCTACGTGAATGCTCAGCACTCGGCACTAATTCCTCATCCCGGCCGGATCTCGCGCTTTGCGGGATCGTAGATCTGCCGCCGCCCGGAATAGCGCGCCTCGGCAGCCATGATCGTCGCCACCGCGTGCTGATGTCCGTACTCGATGTCGGCGTTGGGCTTCTCGCGCGTGCGCAGGCAGGTCAGCCAGTTGCCCATGTGCGACTCGTCGCCGGTTGCGTCGATCTTGCGCGGGGCGAAGTCCCTGGCCGCCGGTCCCGCGCCGCCCTCGCCGGACACGGTCCATTTCTCCAGGTCCATGGTCCCGCCGGTGCCGTTGACGGTGAAATGAATGCCGGATGCATTGCCCAAGCCCATGCCCCAGCTCATCAGGAATCCCTCGGGGTAGTCGAGCAGGGCGTGGAAGGTGTCGTCATGCTCGCGGCCGTCGTGCCAGACGTAGATGTTGCCGTGCCCGACGGCGCTGCGCGGGTATTTCGCGCCGGTGATCATGTGCACGGCATCGCTGTAGTGGGCCATCCACAGCCCGGAGAGACCGTTGGTGCACATCTTGTACAGATGCCAGCGCCGCAGGAGCCGCGGGTCGAACGGGCGTGGTTCGCGGTTGAGCAGGTACGCGTCCCAGTCCACGTCCGCCGCCTTGCAGTCGTCGAAGGCGCGATCCCAGCGGCCGCTGTTGACGTCCATGGCCGCGGAGATGCGGTTGACCTGGCCGATGACCTGGCCGGCCAGTTCCTTGCGGGCGGACTTGAACCGGCCCTCGCTGCGCCGCTGGGTGCCGACCTGCACCACGCGCTGCTTTTCCCGGGCCAGATCCATGGCCTGGTTGGCCCCAGCCACCTCCAGCGACATGGGCTTTTCGACGTAGACGTCCTTGCCGGCCTTCAGCGCCTCGATCATGATCGGCGTGTGGGCGAAATCAGGCGTGGCGATGATCACCGCGTCGATGTCGTCCAGCTTAAGAATCTCCTGAAAGCGGCTGGAGGCGCGCGGCTCCCCGCCGAACATGTCCTTCACCCGTTTCACCGTCGCGTCGAGGTTGATCTTCCAGACATCGCAGACCGCGGTGATGACGACGTTGTGCTGGGTCGCGTTCTTGTGCACCTCCCCCATCAGGGCCGTGCCGCGACCTCCGCAGCCGATCACGCCGATCGAGATCCGCTCGTTGGCCCCCCTGACCGCACGGGCCGAACGCGCAGACAAACCGATGGCCGCGGCCGTGGACCCGGCGGCGGCGAGCAACTGGCGACGACTCAAATCCGGACTGGACATGATGTGACCTCCCTGGACCTTCGACGATACCGGGATCCCCCGCGCGAGGCGGGACCGGCGATGCGATCTGATCAGCAGTTTAACCGAGGGTGTGGCTTACCGCTATCGGGCGACAGGGACAATCAGGCCCGGCGGACGGGCGCAAAAAAATGGCGGAAGCGGGCGGCGAAACCCACTTCCGTCACGCTCCCCTCCGGAAGCACCTCGGGATTCGGTGTATCCAGAAGAGGATGCCACCCCGGCTTTCGCCGGGGCCTCCTCCCCATTCGCATTCTTCAATCGGGCAGCGGCGACGTGGTTCGACTTCACAACCCGCACGCGCCGTCCGCCCCGCGCCTCCGCGGTCGGACACGACCATAAATAAACCGGGCGCCCCTGTGGGCGAGAAGCACATGCCAGTCGCACCGCCGTCGCGGTCGCCTGGTCAGGGCCCCCCGGCCTCTTCGCCCGGTCATGGACATATTCAGGAACCAGTGCCCTCCTCGAGCATCTTGCGAAGATAGCTGTTCTCCCGGCGGGTCGCCTCCAGGTCGAACAGCAGGTACTTGATCGACAACCTCAGAAAGTCGATGCTCTCATGGAGGTTGCTGACCGTCTTCTTCAACTCCTCGCGCCGCTGCCGGGTCTCCTCGGCCAGCAGTTGCAGCTTCTCCTTCTCCCCCGACGGCAGCGAATCGATCTCTGCCATCAGCTCCCCGAGCCGTGTTTGAAACGTCTGTTCATCCATCTCAATCCCCCGCGTTACTACAGCTTCGGCCTCGGCGAAGTGGCCGTCAGAAGGGTGCCTCGCCTCCTTTGGCGAGACTGCTGTCGGTCGTGGGAGACAAATAGAGCACGGGGGGTGCCACCGGGTCCACGGCGGCGGGCATGATGCCTCATCGCATCCCTGGGGAATAAGCATTTGATACGTATAAGCTTATGATGTTCCGAGAAGGCCTGAAAAGCTCCGGGAGAGCTGACGGATGTCCGGCGATGTTGCGATTCGGCAACATCGGTCCGCCGCGGTCGGAAAGATACCTGCCTTAAGCCCTTGCGGCTTAAGAGCCTAGGTTCCGATGCGCCCGAACAACAGGCAACCGCGCGGGAAGGGCTCGAATGCCCGTTGGCCAGGCCCGATCATGGGTCTCGATCCGCTCGGGCCCAGGGGCATGCGTGTCATGGGCTCGTGGGGATGGTCAGGGCACCCTCACCGTGGCTCAGCCGCAGGGTGATCGGACCCTCGCCCAGGCCGCGGATCAGCAAGCGGTCCCGCCCGTAGGGGTCGCGGACCTGCAGCCGGTGATCCTTCACCGACGCCTCGCAGCCGTCGATGCCGAACGCGGTCGCCGTGCCGCCTGCGCCCGGGCGTACGTAGACGTCCCCGTACAGGTCGCGGATCTTCGCGGCCGTCGCCAGCGCGGCACCGTTGCCCCAGGTGAAGATGGTGAACGGTCCGATGGCGCTGCCGTCGGCGGGAGCGGGGCCGGAATGGGCGATGTTCTCCATCATGAAGCCGTAGCTCTCGGGTCCGAACATGGGATGCTTGAGCTCGTACTGGCCGCGAACCTGGTCGTTCTCGGGGCAGTAGAGCATGGCGAAGGACGCCCGCAGCGCGGCCACGCCGCGCTCGAAGTATTCCGGCTCGCGGGTGGCCAGGTAGTAATCCATGTACAGAGGGGCGAAGAGGGACTGGCGGGCGTCGTTCCATTCGCCGTCGGCGTTCATCACCCCCCAGCCGCCGTGGCACGGCGCGGCGATGAACGGCGGATTCCAGACCTGCTGATGAAGGGCCAACTCATCGAGACAGCGCCGTCCCAGCGCCAGCCAGCGGTCGTCCTCGCCCGCGGCGCGATGTGCGGCCAGCAGTGCCTCGGCACACCAGAACATCGACAGGGTATTCTGCTTGTAAACTCCGTTGCGTTCGACGGGCCTGCCCATCTGGTCCTGAAGCCCCCATCGCGAACAGGAGAAGTAAGTCTCGTAATCCTCCCAGCGGGCCTCGGCGATGGGGCCTTTCTCCAAGTACGCCACCGCCTTCCACGCCGCCTGCTGATAGCGCTTCGTGTCGTCCGTAGACCGGGCCGACAACTCAAACAGCAGCGTCGCCCCCATGGCCGACTCGGGTCCTTCGGCCAGCGTCTTGACCACGCGACCATCCGGTTCGACCCAGCCGGGAAACGCACCACTGGGAAGCTGCAACGCGATCAGCCGATCCGCGAACCGCCGGGCGTAGGCCACCGCCTCCGCATCGCCGCCGACGATCTCGTCCCACTCCAGCAGCAGCCGGGCGGTGAAGGCCGCATCGAGAATGTGCACCGCCTGCTCGGTGGCATCGCCCGGGCGGCGATCGGAGTTGGTCCAGCGGCCCTGGTCCCAGCCGGGCGTGTCCTTGTAGAGCTGGTACCACTTCGCCGGGCCCTGCGCGGTGGTGTAGACGCTGGGAAAGAGCCCGTCGGTCTGCGGTGCAGCCAGGGCGAACGCGGTCATGAGCTTCGCCCGGCGCATCAATTCTCGATCGGAGGTCTGCCGTCCGTAGCGGTAGAGCCCGTTGGCGCAGCGCTGGGTCGAGAACCATGCCTGGTTCCACACCGAGCGCTGCTCGCGCCAGCGGCGCTCCTCGACCGGCACCGAAGGATGCTGGGCCACGTCGACGATGAACGCCGGCGCCCCGCACTCACGGTCGCCGATCCGGAACTCCTGCCAGACCGTGTCGCCCCAGCCTTCCGCAGAGAACGCCCAGCGGTTGATGTACGCGGCGTACTTCGCGACCGGGGCCCGCTGGCTGCCGCCGCGGACAAGACCCGCGTGCCCCCACCTTCGCCAGTGAAACCGCGCCGCCAGGCCGAACGGATTCGCCAGGTCCGCCGGGTCGGTGCTGGCCAGTACATGAAGCCGCAGCCTCACGGCCTGTCCGGCGTACTCCAGCTCCCTGGCCCGGTACATCACGTGGCCGTCGACCTTGTAGTCGCCCGCGCACAGCGTCGCCGTGCGGGCCGGATGATCGTAATCCATCCAGGTGCGCCAGCCCGCGTTGTAGCCGGCGGTCACGTCGTCGAGATCGGGCACCAGCGCGACGGCAAGCTTCCCGTCGGCCGCGACGATCGCCGGCGAGCGGAAGGAATGATCGCCCATCACAAAACCCGGCGCCGGAGCCAGCACCGGCACCCACACGTGGCGGGCCTCGCCGATGTGCAGCTTGATCGACACCCGGGCGCCCGGTCCCCGTCCCTCCTTCGGGAGCTGTGCCTCCAGTTGCACGGCACCGTCAACCCAGGAGGCGCGGAAGTCGTCAGCGGCGCCCGGGGCCGCGACCTCGATCACCTCGTGTCCGTCCAGCATCAGCGTTCCCGCATCACCCGATGCCCGCCAGCGCATGGCCGCGCCTCCTGGTTCCACGGTCTGGCCGACGGCCACGGCCACCATACTCAGGACACATCCGGTCATCCATCGCATCACAACAGCACCTCCCGCCTGATGATGTCACACCACCGCCCGGTTGCACGGGCATTCCTCATGATACTGCTCAAAGCCGCCCGTTGAACCGATGCACCGTCTCGACCATGGCCAGGTAGTTGGCCGGAGAAACGTAGTTGGTCACCGAATTGCCGGAGCCGCAGGCATACCCGCCTCCAGGGGTACATGCTTCCAGCACGGTCATGGTCCGATCGCGGACCTGCTCGACGGACCCGCGCGACAGCATATCGACATCCAGCCCGCCGAGCACACCCACCCGCTCGCCCCAGCGCTGCTTGAAGGTTTCCACCGGCACGACCTCGTCCTCGAAGCTGTGCTTGGCGTCGATACCCACGTCCTCGATCAGGTCGGGCATGATCGCCTCGATGTGCCCGCAACTGTGCAGCAGGAACAGCCGCCCGCCGGCGTGGGCCAGCTCGGCGTAGCGCCGGTGCCAGGGCAGTATCAACTCGCGCTGGTGGGCCGGGCTGATCAGCGTCGCCGTCTTGAAGCCCATGTCATCGCCGAGCCACAGGGCGACAACATCATCCATCTGGCAGAATACCGTAAACGCCTCCAGGATGACGTGGCCCACGCGATCCACGACCTCGCGAACCAGGTCCGGCGACCTGCGCAGGCCCAGCATGAATCGCTCCAGGCCCATCAGCGTGCTGGCCCACTCCAGCACCCCGCCGGAGAAGCCGATCATGCCCATCCCCCCGGGCAGCTCCGCCGACACGGCGTCGGCCAGGTGGAAGCCGATCTGCGACGGCGTCGGCCAGGGATAGCGCTCCAGGTCGTCCCACGATCCGATGGCGCCGCCATGCTCATCCACCCATTCACGCTCGCCGGCAGCGAGCGCGGCCGTGTCGCGGGCGGTGAGCCGCCGGGTCAGGAAGGGAATCTCCGCCCGGACGCGAAAGTAGTCGTAGCCCAGGCGATGCCACATCTTCAGCCGGTCGGCCGCGAACCGGCGGTAATGCCCGCGGTCGCCGCGCCGCGGCAGCGGCGCGAGCGGTGTATCGGACAGCGCGGCCAGCACCTCCTCGGCAATGGCCAGCTCGATGAGGGGCACACGATCCGGCCGGCCGCGGCGGCAGGCGGTCACCAGCCGGCTCACGTCCGGGTCGGGCCTGGGCAGTTGATCGAGCATGGATGATCTCAGACAGTGAACCCGACCGAAGTTGAAACCCGGGAGCCTGGGTTACTGCCACGAATCGATCGGACGGAGTTCCAGAGCAGTCGTACGCCCCAGCGGCTTGACGCAATCCACGGTTACTTTTCCACCACCGGCAGATAGGCGATCCGCAAGCGCGTCGCGCCATAGGGCAGCAGGGTTACCGCTTCGAGCGGCTCCGCAGTCTTCACCGGGCTCGCCGGCGGCGGCGCCGCGTTGCTGAATTCACCCATCCCCCACCCGGGGATCCTGCGGGCCTTGCCGCGCAGCTTCACCGGGGCGGCGTCCACCGTCCACGGCTGGTCGGTGACCGTACCGCTCTCCTCCACCTCCAGCGAGCCGGAGGGATCGGACGGGTCCACCACCAGTCCGTAGTTCCATTCAGAATCAGGATGCACCTCCCATTGAGGGTAGTCATCCACCGCGTCGCCCCGCCGCCAGTCGGGGAACTTGCGCCAGTCCTCAGCCACCGGCAGCGCGAAGACCAGCGGACCGCGTTCGATGGCTACCGAGTCATTCTCGCGCCGGGTAGCCTTGATCTGCATGGGCAGATCCAGCACGACTTCGTCGCCGTCGCTCCAGGTGCGATGAACGGCGACGAACGCGCCCGGCTTGCCGGCCGGACCGGCCTTGCCCGCCACCCGCATGGAGGCCTCGCGGCACCACTCTGGAATCCGCAGCTTCAGCGGGAACGTCACCGGCTCCCGGGTCCGGACGGTCAGGGTGATCCGCGACCCGAAGGGGTAGTTGGTCTCCTCGACAACGGTCACCTCCTGGCCATCGGCCACCCTGGCGGTCACCTCGCAGGGCCCGTAGACCACCGCGGCCAGCCCATTGTCGGGTGTCGCCATCCACATGTGCTGGACCAGCATCGGCCAGCCCATGTGCATGTTGGTCGCGCAGCAGGGATACCCCGCGAGCGCACCGAAAGTCAGATCGTCACCGTGATCGGTACTGAAGTTGTGCTTCTCGCGGGTACAGAGCACCTGGTTGGGCTGGCAGAAATACTGGTGGCTCTTCCAGTCAGCGCTGATCAGCGTGGGCAGAGCGTTGAAAGTCGCCCGTTCCAGCCGGTCGGCGAGGGCGGGATCGCCGAGGACCCCCAGCAGCGTTTCCATGCTGAGCATGAACTCGACCACCGCGCACAGCTCCGTGCCGCGGGTCGAGCCCAGCCCGGCTTCGGCTTCGTCGCCGGAATGCATCCCGTCGGCCCGCCCATGAAAGCGCATGGCGTTGTCCAGCCCGGCGTAGACGGCGTCGCGGAAGCGCTGGTCCTTGCACTGGGCGTACCAGATGCCCGGCTGCTTGTACCCCTGGGACAGGTTGACCACGTGCGAGCGGATCGGCTCCGATGCGAGGAAGTCACTGGTCCAGTCGTAGGTCTGCGACGCGAGCAACTCTCCCAGCTTGAGCAGCTGGGGATCGCCGGTGCGATTGTACAACCAGTGCACACTGGCCGTGTTGTCGCCGCCGCGGCGCTGGGCCCAGCTCTTCAGCGGCCGGGCCGTCAGCTCGGCGAGCTGGTAGTCGTAATAGCGCGACAGGAAGGGGATGACCCGCTCGTCGCCGGTGGCTTCGTGGTGCATCTCCAGCACCTGCAGCATGATCATCCGCGACCACCAGTCCGCGAAGCCTTCTCCCTGCTTGGTCTTGGAGGTGACCTGGGCGGGCCCGAAGAAGCCGTCCTCGCGCTGGCTGTTCAGGGCCCATTCGATCCACGGGCGGATCTTGGCCAGCATCCGCTCGTCCCGCCCCACATACGCCAGGGCCACTGCGCCGCGCAGGTAATACGGGCCGCGCTCCCAGTCCTCGCCGTCGCCGCCCAGCCAGGCCGTGTTCGGACCCACGTCGTCAAACAGGCGGTCCAGGTGACCGGTCAGACCTTCGGCCTGGAGGCGAAGCTGCCCGGCCAGCCAGCCGGCCGCACGAACGCAGCCGGGGGGAAGGCGAACCAGCGCGGATTCCAGCAGCGGCGAACGGTTGGAGATGTAGTGATTGTTTCCGGTTGAGGTGTTCAAGCCTGATGTCTCCGTCGGATGGTCGTTTCCAGGCAGCGGCGCTCGGGAGCCACGCGGGGCAGCCTCGGCGCCGTGGCCATCTACTTCCTGATGATTCGGGAATCCATGTCACGGTCGAACCGCCCGAGCACCTTAAGCAGCACCAGCACCAGCAGTGTGACGCTGAGCCCGCCGACGACGCGACCCGTTCCGATCAGCAGCCCGATCGCCGCCACCGTCCAGATGATCGCCGCGGTGGTCAGCCCGCGGACCTCGCCCTGGTCGCGGATGATCACCCCGGCACCGAGGAAGCCGATGCCGGTCACGATCTGGGCGGCCACCCGGCTCTGGTCCACGTCCGGTCCGGTGATCAGCGTCGAGGCGATGGTGAACACCGTGCTGCCCACGCAGATCAGCGCCACCGTGCGCATGCCCGCGGGCTTGTCCTTCGCCTCCCGCTCCCACCCCAGCAGCGCACCGCACAGCGCGGAGGTCAGGATCAGGATGGGATACACGGCGACCGGCCGAAGCACGTCATGCAGATCGCCGCAGTATCGCCACAACTCGTCCATGCCCGTGCTTCGCCTGTTGATACGTTCTCAGAAGTAAGC
>CAYVVX010000017.1:10712-14300 GCA_964455315.1 uncultured Planctomycetales bacterium
CCCCGCATTATCCCCACACCACGCCCTGGCCGGTGGTTCGCCTTTTTATACTTACTAATAACTCGCGAAACGGCCGGCACGGGGGCCGGCCGCTGCCGTCATGATGGGCCGGGCCCACCCTGTGTACTCTCAATGTGCCGCCCGGGCCTCTTCGCGGGCCTTTTTGGCCTGTTCGATGATCTGCTGCTGCACGTTGCCGGGGACAGCCTCGTAGTGGGACAGTTCCATGCTGTAGCTGCCCTGGCCGCCGGTGATGCTCGACAGCCGCGAGTGATAGTCGGACATCTCCGCCAGCGGGACGCGCCCGGTGATCACGCTCAAGCCGCCGGCCAGCATGTCCTGTCCCTCGGGCCGGCCGCGACGCGACGCCAGGTCGCCCTGGATGTCGCCGACCTTGTCGTTGGGCACGGTCACTTCCAGGTGGACGATCGGTTCCAGCAGCACGGGCTTGCACTTCATGAACGCTTCCTTGAAGGCCTCGCGCCCGGCGATCTGGAAGGCGATGTCCTTGCTGTCCACCGGGTGGGTCTTGCCGTCGGTGAGCCGCACCTTCACATCCACCACGGGGTAGCCCGCGACCACGCCCTCCTTCATCTGGGCCTGCACGCCCTTGTCCACGCTGGGGCGGAAGGCCAGGTCGATGGCTCCGCCGAAGATGTCGTCGATGAACTCGTAGCCCTTGCCGCGCTCGTTGGGCTCCATGGCGATGATCACGCGGGCGAACTGACCGGCGCCGCCGCTCTGCTTCTTGTGGGTATACTCGATGTCGCTGACGCTGCCCATGATGGTCTCGCGATAGGGGATCTTGGGCGGCTTGGTGTTCACCTCCAGCTTAAAGTAGGTCGCCATCCGCGACAGGATGGTCCGCAGGTGCAGGTCGCCGATCCCGTGGATGACCAGCTCGTGGGTGGCCGCGTCGCGATCGGCCACAAAGCAGGGATCCTCCTCGGTGAACCGGTGCAGCGCTCCGCTGACCTTGTCGGCGTCACCGCGGCTCTTGGGCTCGATGGCCAGGGCGAACATGGGGTGCGGGAACGCTGGCATTTCGATCGCCCCCGCGTCGTTGTCCGTGCTGAGCAGATCGCCGATGTGCGTCTCCAGCTTGGCCATGGCCACGATGTCGCCGGCGATGCCCTCATCGAGATCCGGGTGCTCGGCGCCCTGCAGCTTGTACAGCGCGCCGGGCCGGGCCGTCTTGCGCTCGTGCCCGACGTGGATGTTGCTGTCCGATTTGATCGACCCGCTGTGGATGCGGCAGACCGAGAACTTGATGTGGCTCTTGGGGTCGGAGTAGACCTTGAAAACCTGCCCGATGAACTTGCCCGCCTTGTCGGGCTTGATGGCCGTCTCCTGCTCGCCGTTTTTGAGCATCCGCTGCTTGCCCTCCAGCGGCGACGGCGCGAAATCCGCCAGGGCCTCGACCAGCTCCTTCACCCCCACCTCGTTCCTGGCATTGGTGAAGAAAATGGGCACGAAGCCGCCGCTGGCCACCGCCGTGCTGGTCAGGTTGGCCAGTTTCGCCGGGTCCACCTCGCCGGTCTCAAGATACTGCTCCATGAGCTTCTCGTCGGCCTCGACGATCCGCTCGATCAGCGTGGTATGTGCATCTGCGACGCTGCCCACGTCGGCCGAGCCCTTGGTGTTGGTCAGGCAGTTGATCACCTGGCTGCCTTTCTCGGTCGGCAGGTTCATTGGCTGGCACTCGTGCCCGAACATCTCCTGGATCCCGCTCAGCAAGCCGGCCAGATCCAGGTTCTGATCGATCTTGTTGATCACGATGATCCGCCCGAGGCCGTGGACCCGGGCCCGCTCCATCATCCGGCGGGTGTTGACCTCGATGCCGGCGGTCGCCGAAATGACGCACACGGCGGTCTCCACGCCGGCCAACGCCGCGATGGCCGCGCCGGCGAAGTCCGGGGCCCCCGGCGTGTCCACCACGTTGAGCAGCTTTCCGTTCACATTGACATGCAGCAGCGCCGAGTCGATCGAGCAACTGCGGGCCTTCTCCTCATCCATGAAATCCAGGTGGCTGCTCTTGGCGTTGACGTCTCCCAGGCGATTGGTGGTTCCGGTGATGTGCAGAATGGCGTCGGCCAGGGAGGTCTTCCCCGCCGACTGGTGTCCAATCAGGGCGATGTTCCGGATGTCCGCGGTGCTGTAGCTGGGCATGATTCCTCCACGGCTCTGATGACGAACGGATGCCCGGCGGGTATCCAGGCCGGACGCCGCCGGGACAGGAAGTTATCGAACGAGCCATTGTATTAGGATCGCGCAGGGGAACAAGACCGGCGGACACCCGGGCGAGCCGGCGGTTCGGTGGGAGATTCGGCGGAGATGTTTACGCCGCGGGTTGACCGGGCCGCGGCCGTCCTGCTCACGCCATCGCCGGTACGCGGGCGGTCAGCAACGGGTCGGGCAGGGCGGCGGCCGCGAAACCGGCCACGCGATGCGCGCAGGCCAGGCAGCGACCGCAGGGCGCTTCGCCGCCGAGGTAGCAGCTCCAGGTCTGGCCGAAGGGCACGCCCAGCCGCTGTCCGAGCCGGATGACCTCCGCCCGGCCCAGGTCGATCAGCGGGGCTTCCACCTTGAGATCGCGGCGGGCGGCCTTGGCGTAGTTGAGCATCAGGTTGAACGCGTGCACGAAATCGGGACGATGATCGGGATAGAGCAGGTTCAGCGGACCGCCGGGCCCCTGCGATTCGCATACGCCGAAGATGATCCGCGACGCCCCCAGCGCTGCCGCCCAGGAAGACGCCACGCTCAGCAGGGCCGGCAGCAGGCCGAGCGTGAAGGTGGAGGGAGCGTTGTTGGTGACCGCGCCGGCGTCCTCGATAGCGATGCGCTTGCTGGCCCGGCTGCTGCCGCCGATGGTGGTATAGAACGGCATCTCCGCCACCAGCGTCTTGTCCGTACGCAGCGCCCCGGCGACCGCCTCGAAGGCATCAGCCTCGCGCTCCGCGGCTCGATGCCCCCAGGCCACGTGCAGCAGGGCGACCTCGTACTGCTCCTTCGCTGCCATCGCCGCGACCGCGCTGCAGACCCCGCCACTGACCAGTACCACCGCTTTATCCATGCATGTACTCCCGGGGATGGTATCGACCCGGAGCCGGGGGTGCATGAACCACGACCGCCCGCGCGGGACCCGGCATCGTCCACCCGGCACATTATCGGGCCGCGGATAGCCCCCGGGGGGCCACGTCACCCGCTGGTCTTCCCGCGGCCGTCACGCCCCGCGCGATGTCCCCGCTTTCCTTCCCTATCTCCGGCCTCTATATTGCACCCGGACATCGACGCGAACGACCCGCTTTACCAGGTATCGCCCATGACCCCACGCGCCCGACAGGTCTGCATCAACCCCGACTGCCGCAACGAGTTCGACACCACCCAGGTGCTCTTCGGCTGCACCGCCTGCGGCTCGCTGCTGGACATCGAGTATGACTGGGACCGGCTGGCCGTGCCCAACTCGCTGGAATTCTTCGAGCACCGCTGGGGCACCAAGGGGCTGCGCACCGACGGACGGCTGGATTTTTCCGGCGTGTGGCGGTTCCGCGAGCTGCTGCCCTTCGCCCCCGGCGACGCGATCGTCAC
>CAYVVX010000017.1:14310-20016 GCA_964455315.1 uncultured Planctomycetales bacterium
ACAACGCCCTGGGCCGCGAGCTCGGCATGAAGCCGCACCGCCTGTTCCTTCAGTACGAAGGTCTCAATCCCTCGGGCAGCTTCAAGGACAACGGCATGACCGCCGCGTTTACGCTGGCCCGCATGCTGGGCCGCAAGCGCGTGGCCTGCGCCTCGACCGGCAACACCTCCGCGTCGCTGGCCATGTTCGCCCACAAGACCGATCCACCCATGCAGGGCATCGTCTTCATCGGCACCGGCAAGATCGCCTACGGGAAGCTCTCCCAGGCCCTCGACTACGGCGCGTTGACCCTGCAGATCGAAGGCGACTTCGACGCCTGCCTTCGCCGCGTCCGCCAGGTGGCCGACAAGCTGGGCATCTACCTGATGAACTCGGTCAATCCCTTCCGACTGGAGGGGCAGAAGTCGATCATGTACCGGGTGCTGGAGGCCCGCGGCTGGGAGGTGCCGGACTGGATCGTGGTCCCCGGCGGGAACCTGGGCAACTGTTCGGCGTTCGGCAAGGCCTTCGACGAGCTGCACAAGCTGGGGCTGATCCAGCGCGTCCCGCGACTGGCGGTGATCAACGCCCACGGCGCCAACACGCTGTTTCGACTGCACGCCGAACAGGGCCTCCGCTGGGACGAGGGGCGGTTCGACAAGTCCAAGGTCGCCGGACTGTATGCCGCGATGGACGAGAGTCACTATCGCCCGCACACCGTGGCCAGCGCCATCGAGATCTCCCGCCCGGTCAACCTGCCCAAGGCGTTGCGGGCGTTGGACCGCATGAACGGCGTGGTCCGCGAGGTCGACGACGAGACCATCCTGGAGCACAAGGCCCTGGTCGGCCGTTACGGCTTCGGCTGCGAGCCGGCCAGCGCCGCCAGCGTGGCCGGGCTGCACGCGCTCATCCGCGAGCAGGTCATCTCCCCCGACGACCACGTGGTCTGCATCCTCACCGGGCACGAACTGAAGGATCCCGACGCAACGGTGAAGTATCACACCGGCATCGACATGAAGAAGGTCACCTGGCCCGAGCCGATCCCCCCCACCGGCGTGTGCGCCAACCCGCCGCGCAAGGTGGCCGACGACCTGGACGCGATTGTCGCGGCGCTGGGAGCCTGATCTCTCCGCCGACTTCTGAGCGGCACAAGCCCGCGATCCGGTCAGGGCTCCCTGACAGATACCCTTGTCCTGTTGCGCCTCCTCGGCTTCATGCGATTCCTGGGGCGGCGAGTCAGTTGGGTACTCATCAAGTATTGTGGAGGAGCCGACACAAACGAGTGAGGCGATTGGAGAGTCATCCCATGCAAAATCGTCGCCAACCAGGAAGGCCAAGTCACCGACGCGCAAAGCGGATCGTCCCCGCAATCACACTGGTTGCGCTTGCGGCCGGCCGCCTCCCCGCCGCCGACCTCTACCACCTCGCTCAGCCGCGCGAAGGCCGTTCCGGGCGGGTGTCGAGTCATGACCTCAACTGGCAGAACGGCAACGCCGACTGGCGCGAGATCGGCGCGGGGGAGACCATCACGCTGGCCGACATCGAGGGGCCCGGCGTGATCCGGCACATCTGGTTCACGGTCAACAGCCGCGACCCGCACTACCCGCGGTCACTGGTGCTGCGGATGACCTGGGACGACGCCGAGGTGCCCGGCGTGGAAACGCCGCTGGGGGACTTCTTCGGAGTCGGGCACGGGCTGCGCGAGGAGCTGGACTCGGCCATGTCCGCCATCACCTCCGAGGGCCGGGCCTACAACTGCTACTGGCCGATGCCGTTCGCCAGGCGGGCGGTGATCACCATCACCAACGATTCGCCGCGCCACCCGGTGGAGAAGTTTTACTTCTACATCGACTACACCACCGACAGGCCGGTGGAGGTCAGCGTTCATGCCGACCGGGCCGTCCGGCGCTCAGGCGGTGCGGAACCGTCCGCGGAACCGCCGACAGAGGCGCCGGCCGCTGCGCGGGGAGAGGCGGACACTGCCCCGGCCGCCGCCACACCCGACCTCATGTACTTCCACGCCCGCTACCGGCAGGAGTGGCCGGCGAGTCGGGGCGACTACCTCATCTGCGAGACGCAGGGCCGGGGACACTACGTCGGCACCGTGGTCTCCGCGCAGATCCGCACCGGCGGCTGGTTCGGCGAGGGCGACGACCGGTTCTACATCCATGGCGACCCGCGGCCAACGCTGCACGGCACCGGCACGGAGGACTACTTCTGCGATGCGTGGGGCTTCAGGCTGTTCAACCGCCCGTGGTACGGCGTGGTGACCATGGAGGGATTCGAGTTCGGCGACCGGGTCTGCGTCTACCGCTGGCACGGGCCGGACCCGATCGTGTTCACCAGGTCGCTGCGGTTCACCATGGAGCACAAGGGCTCGGCCATGACGCGCGAGGGCAAGGGCGTCTCCGGTCACTCGGAACGGCCGGACTACTGGAGCTCGGTGGCGTTCTGGTATCAGTCCACGCCGGCGGGACGGTTCGGCGGGGTGCCTCCGCTGGCCGAGCGGGTCGTGCCGCGGACGGTGATCCAGCTCGAGCGGTTCGCCGACCGCGTGAAGGTGGAGCCGGCTGACACCCCGGCCCAGCCGGGCCGGGATATCGCCTACAGCGGCGGCGGGCTGGTGATGATCGACCCCAGGACGGGCGGCGCGACGGCCACGCTGACCTTTACGCTGGACGAGCCGCTGCAAGGGGCCGGGCGGCTCAAGCTGCTCCAGTCGATCAGCGCCGGTGCGTGGCGCGGCAGCCTCGACGGCAAGGTGATCCCCCGATTGCGGCACGCGGACCTCTACGGAGAGGCCTACCGATCCGCGGACTACAACCTGGGCTACGTGGAGCTGGCGGCGGGTGAGCACCAGCTCAGGTTTGAGTGCCTCGGCAAGCGGGCCGGCTCACGCGCTTACCAGTTGGGCATCGACGCCCTGGAAGTGGAGCCGGTGACGCCGCACTACAGCCCGGCGAGGCAATGACCCCGCGGCGCGAGGCGAACAACCGGCAGCGGAAGGGAGGCTGATACTCCCTCTCCTCGCGATTGGTCACTTCTGCACGGTGATGTTTCGCTCCGTCTTCGCGAACCCGATGCGCGGCGGAAGCTGCACGGTCGAGGTGGAGAAGTAGATCACCTTGCCACCCTCGACCGAACTGGGCGGATGGGGCCCGAACCTCTGCAGAGGGGTATTCTGGACCGGCGCGCCGTCGGACTCGGGTGGATCAGCGCAGGGATCGCTCCGGTGCGTGTAGCGCGTGACCTGCGTCACCGGGTCGGATTCGATTTCGAGGGTCTGGCAATTGGCGAAACGTCCCTTGACGTTGATGGTGACCGGATTCGGATCCTGCATCACGGTCAGCACCACGTCGTACGGATTCGGCTTCCCTTCGCAATCGTGGTCGTGGTGGTAGGTGTTGACGTTGCTGTAGCTGTAGGTGGCCGTCCCCTTCATCTCGCCGTTCTGAAGCTGCAGGTTGAAGTCGTAGCGCCCCTTCTCCACGATTTTGAGGCTGCCCTGTGAGTCGATGGTGTCCTGGCCGACTTCGAGATAGCCGGTGATCTTCCTGGAATCATCCCTGGAATCGTAGGGGTCGGATTCGCCGTTGCCCGGCTCGTAGTTGCCGTCGAAGTCGGTATCCTCCATCGAATCGAGCAGCCCGCCGCCGTCGGAGTCCATGTCCAGTTCGGGACGCCCCGCGGTGGGCACGCCGGCCGCGTTGGTGGTCAGCGCCCTCCTGCGGGCCATGCCGTCGCCGCCCATCTTGTTCTGGTACATGGCCCAGCCGTGGGCCCCGTGCAGCATGCTGTTGCGGATCTCGTTCTTGTCCTCGATGCAGTCATCGTCGGAGTCGCGGTCCATGGGGTCGGTGCCGAAGCGCATGGTCTCGTCGAAATCCATGATCCCGTCCTTGTCGGTGTCCGTGGTGATGGATGCCTCATCCTTCCGCGCGGCGATCCGGGCGGCCGCGGTGCCGATGATGCGGCAGTAGTAGGACATGGGGATCTCGTTCACCGTGCAGCGCTCGACCTTGGCGCCGGTGTGGCCTTCGTTCCAGGGATTGTGAATGACCACCCGCCGCACGCCCTGCACGACTTCATATCCGACGCCTACCATGGTATGGGTGTTGGGATAGACCCACTTCACCAGGATGACCGGGCGTCCGGCATCGATCTCGGCGGTCAGGTCGGTCCAAAACCTGTCGAAGTTGGCGGCGTCGTGACGGAGAAAGTTGGTCCTGGAGACGTCGCCGGCATTCAGGCCCAGGGCCCAGACCAGCGCGGGTTGCGGCAGGATGCCCACGCCCCAGTTCAGATCCATCTCCGGACCGGGAATGTCGTGCCGGTAGGGTTCGGTGCGCATCTGGTATCCGATGCGGTCCTGGCTGAGGGTGCCGCCATACTTGTGGTTGATCATGGCCACGCTGGCCAGCGAGCAGTTGCGGTTGTCGGCCTTGTCGTCCTTGTCCGCTCCGGAGTGGGCCTGATCCCAGGCATGGCCCTGCGCGGTCTTGTAGGACTCCAGCAGGATCAGGGCGGTATCCTTGCGCTGGGCGATGCTGGGAACGCCCGCCACCACCTTCATGGTGCGATCCTGCTTGTCCGCGGTGGCGGCGGCGATCGATGTACCGTCCCCGGTCAGGGCGGTATCGTCCACCGTGAAATGCTGGGTGACGGAGAAATCGCCGGTGGAGCCGTCCGCGAAGAGGGGCCGCACGTGCCAGTAATAGGTTCCCTGGGCGAACGCATCGGCCGTGACGGGGGTCGAGGTCACGGTCTCATCCAGCAGGAGCACATCGAATGATGCGCTCATCGAGAGTTGAACCTGGTACTGGACCGCCTGCGGCACCGGATACCAGCTCAGCTCAACCGAACCCGAACCCAGCCAGGCACCGTTGGTGGGGAACAGGACGCCCATGCCGACATTGTGGTTGGGGCCGCCCGGAGTCGCGTTGACACCGGCGAATGCGACCCAGTCCTCGAGATCGACATCGGTGGCCGAGGGCAACCGGGCGATCACCATGCCGGCCAGCGGCTCAGTGGGAACGCCGCCGTCGCCGTATCCAACGCCGTCGGACCGATCCAGGCCCCAGGCCACGCGATCCAGCGGGTTGCCGGTGTCATCCCTGAGGTCGAGCGATCCGGAGACGGGATGGAGAAAGGTGTTGCGGTTGGCGTGCACGATGCCCGGCTCGATGGTGCCCGCACCGTCGAACACGATGAGCAGCGTCGAGCCTGCGGCGAGTTGGGTGATCCCGTCGGGCAGGTCGAAGACGTCGTTGTTCTCGTTGACCAGCAGCAGTTGGGAGAGCGGGGCACCGCCGGCGCCGACCTTCAACTCCACGAACTGAAAGTCCCCCGCGATCGGATCGAACCGCACCTCGTTGAGCAGCGTGGTCGCGCCGGGCGTGGGCGCAGGCGGTGTGGCCGTCATCTTCGGCTGAACAGCGAACGGGGCAAGGTCGGTCTCGCCTCCCGGAAACAGGCCGGATCCGTCCGAGCCGCCGTCGGTGCCGTCGTTTCCGCCGTCGCCACCGTCGTTGCCCGGTTCGCCCATATCGCCACCGTCATCGGGGTTCGGCAGACCGGGATCCTGGCCGGAAGGACAACCCCACAGCAAGCCCAGAAACGCAACCAGAGCCAACGTACTTCTCGATCTCATGTCAGCAGTCCCCTGCATGGCGGATGCGAGGCGATGCCCGGTCCTCGCCCAAACCTGGATTCCTCAGGTTATGATTG
>CAYVVX010000018.1:0-19594 GCA_964455315.1 uncultured Planctomycetales bacterium
CGGGCGCGGACCTGACCTTCCGCTGGTTCACGCCGCGCTGCGAAGTGCGCATGTGCGGGCACGCCACGCTGGCCGGCGTACACGGGCTGCTGACCGCGGGCATGCTGCCGCAGGCTCTGATCGACGGTGCCGAGGGTATCCGCATCGCCACCGCCGGCGGCGAGTTGCGGGCGTTTGTGGAGCGCGACCCGGAAGACGAATCGGCCCGGGCCGCCTGCTGGCTCGATCTGATCGACCCGGTGCTGACACCGGAACGGCTGGACATCCGGCGCTGGGAGAGCCTGCTCGGGCTGGGCTCCGGACAACTCGTGGATCGCCCCCCGCCGGTCCGTTCGCAGGACGGCGACCTGCTGCTGTTCGTCGGCGAGGTCGTCGCGCTCAATGGCGCATCGCCGGACTTCCGGGCCCTGGCCGGCGAGTGCCGCCGGATCGGGATCCGCGGCGTCTGCTTGGCCACGCTGGGCACGCTCTCACCGACCATCGCCGTGCAGTCACGATTCTTCGCGCCCGCCGCGGGCATCGACGAAGACCCGGTCACCGGTTCGGTCCACGGCCCGCTGGCGGCACACCTGGTGCTGGGGGAACTGGTCCCCGTGTCCGAGGGTCTGGCGGCGCTGACCTGCGTGCAGAGCTCTCCGGCCGGACGAGCCGGACTGGTGCGGGTGCTGGCCCAGCGGCAGGCGCCGGACCGCTGTGCCGTGCGGATCGGAGGAAATTGCGTGACCTTCGCCCGCGGGCGGTTGTGGCTCTGACCGGTACCGGCGTGGATCGATAACCGCGCCAGGGCACCGAAGCGTACGACTGCCGGCCCGATAATCGCTTCGCGTTCGGGGAGCTGCGCGGGCTGTCGGCCGGGATCGGAGCACGAACGTCGAGTCAAGGAACTTTTGAGGGGGTGGATTCGCCCCAAGTCTGCATGAATCGTATCTTTCTCCTGACAGAACGGGTACCGCCCGGTGAGGAGCCGGGGAGCGCCGGCTCGTCCTGAACGGAACAGGACGGGATCAGGTTCCGCGGTTTCAGGCTGGTTTATTGCGGGCACGACCATGCCGACAACTATCTCCGAAAGAAGCGAGATCAACGGCCTTCTCGACGAACTGGAGAGCAAGGCCAAAGCACAGCATCCTGCGGAGCATAAGGATGGTGCCTGGGTCTGCCAGCGGCGCGATCCCCGGCATCCCTTCCGGACGGACTGCGCCATTCACTTCTACCCGGCGGACGGTTCGGCGCTGACCGCTGTGCAAGGGCGGACGCGCAACCTGTCACGAAACGGGCTGGGGCTGCTCACCCGTCAGACGTTTGCCGCCGGAGAAACTGTTGAGGTGGAAGTCACCGTGCCTGCCCGCGGAACCATGTTCATGCTCGGGGTGGTGACGTTCTCCCGCTACGCGGGGCAGAGCTACCATGAGGTGGGTCTCAGCCTCAAGACCGTCAAGCCTCACGCCATGCTTCCGCGGCGGCGCGAGAGCGAAAAGAGCGAGTCCGCGGCGTAGTCGCCACTCCGGCAAAGTGGACGATCACCTTGCTCCCTGCTGCGGGTGACTCCTGCTCCATATGCTCCCGCACATGGCATTTCCCGCCATTCCGTGGCGAGCGGCTTCCGTCGGGCCTCGAATGCCGGTATTCTTGCGGTCGACCGCCAGCGAGATCGCGGCGTGAACGGCTCTTCGCCCGCCGGGAAACGGGCGTCTGAATCCCGCCGCCCCTGGCGGAATGTCGGTAAGTACGGCCGCCTCGAGACCCGCTCTCGCGATGGCCATCGCGCAAGGGCTGACCGGACCGGCTTACCCCTGTCCCCGGCACCGAGGCGCGGGAAAGGCGACATGGACGCACGCTTGAGGTTTCACGGCGCGACCCAGGAAGTGACCGGGTCGATGCACCTGGTCGAGGCCAACGGGCACACCATCGCGCTGGATTGCGGGCTCTTCCAGGGCCGCCGGGCCGAAGCGGAAACCAAGAACCGCTCCTTTCCCTGCCCGCCCGAGAAGATCCACGCGGTCGTGCTGTCTCACGCCCACATCGACCACTGCGGCAAGCTGCCCCGGCTGGTGCGGGAGGGGTTTCGCGGGACCATTCACGCCACCCCGGCGACCTGTGACCTGGTCTCGGTCATGCTCGCGGACTCGGCCCACATCCAGGAGGAGGATGCCCACTTCTGGAACAAGAAGCGGGTCCGGAGGGGCGACCCGCCAATCGAACCGCTCTACGACCAGGACGACGTCAACGCGACCGTCAGCCTGCTCCGTCCGCATCCACTCGGACAGTTCTTCGACGTGGCCCCCGGCGTGCGGGCACGCTTTCATGAAGCCGGCCACATGCTCGGCTCGGCCGGCGTCGCCCTCGACCTGGACACCTCCGCCGGGCAACGGAGGGTGGTCTTCAGCGGTGACATCGGCCGGCCGCACATGCCCATTCTTCGCGACCCGGTGCCGCTGCCCGAAGCCGACTACCTCATCTGCGAATCCACCTATGGCGGGAGGACCACGCCGGAGGCGGCCGGGGTCCGCGATCAGTTCGCCGAAGTACTGCTGCAGGCCATCGAGCGCGGCGGCAAGATCATCATCCCGTCGTTCGCGGTGGGCCGGACGCAGGTGCTGGTGTACTTTTTCAATCAGCTCGTGCATGAAGGCCGGCTGCCGCGGCGCATCCCGCTGGTGGTGGACAGCCCGCTGGCCGCGAGGGCCACCGAGGTGTTCCGGAATCATCCGGAAGTGTATGATCGCGACGCCTACCGTTTCAACAGCCTGACCGGCGACATCCTCGACTGCCAGTCCTGCCGCTACACCCAGAACGTCGATGAGTCCAAGAGGCTGCACGGCGAAGGCGGCCCGATGATCATCATCTCGGCCAGCGGGATGTGCGAAGCCGGGCGCATCCTGCACCACCTCAAGAACAACGTGGAGGATCCGAAGAACACGGTACTCATCGTCGGCTACCAGGCGGCCCATACGCTCGGCCGGCGGCTGGTCGAGAAGCAGAAGCAGATCCGCATCTTCGGCGATGAGTATCGCGTCAACGCCCACGTGCGGGTGCTCAACGGCTTCAGCTCGCACGCCAACGCGGCGGAGCTGGCCGCGATGACCGCGCCGCTGGCGGAGCGCTGCAAGGGGGCGTTCCTGGTCCATGGTGAAATCGATCAGGCCACCGCGCTGGCCCGAACCATGACTCAACAGGGCTATCAGAACGTGGCCATCCCGGAGAAGGGCTACGAGGTGGCCATCAAGTGACGCCGGCCGCCGGGAACCGCGCGCAGGGATCCGTGCCGGAAGTTCCCGATGGAGTTTCCATGTCCGACGATGCGTTGCCGGCCGTCCTGAAGGGGAACTTCCGGTCGTTCTCGACACCGTTGCCGAAGAAGGCCGAGGAGTGGGACCGGCGCAAGAACGAGCTGCGCCGGCGGCTGACCACGCTGCTGGGCGAGCTTCCGCCGTTGTTCACGCCGGCGCCGGAGGTCGTGCTCCATGAGCCGCGCGACGGGTATACGCTGGAGAAGTTCGCCTTCGACAACGGCGTCGGGGATACCGTGTACGGCTACCTGCTGCTGCCGGAAGGTGATTCGGGGCCGCGGCCGGCGGTGCTGTACCACCACTATCATGGCGGCAATTACCCGCAGGGCAAGGAGGAGCTGCTCCTGGCCGCCTTCGCGCCGCAGGGACACGGTCTGATTCCGGGAGAGGAGCTGGCCCGGGCCGGTTACGTGGTGCTGGGCATCGACGCCTACGCCTTCGGCGAGCGCCGCTTCCAGGGGCCCGCCGGCGACAGGGAGGACGGGCGGGTCGCGGAGGAGTCGCTGTTCAAGATGTTCCTGTGGCAGGGGCGAACACTGTGGGGCATGATGGTCCGCGACGACCGGCTGGCCCTCAACTATCTGCTCAGCCGCCCGGAGGTGGATCCCGCCCGGATCGCGACCACCGGCATGAGCATGGGCTCGACCCGCTCCTGGTGGCTGGCGGCGCTGGACGAGCGGATCAGCGCGGTGATCAGCGTCGGCTGCCTGACCCGCTACCAGAACCTGATCCGCGCCGGGCGCTGCCGCAACCACGGGATCTACTACTACGTGCCGAACATGCTTCGCGAGCAGATCGACATCGAGTCGGTGGTCGGACTGATTGCCCCCCGCCCGCACCTGACCCTCACCGGCGACGAGGACATGGGTTCGCCGCCCGACGGCGTGCGCACCATCAACGAGTTCCAGACGCGGCTCTATCGGCTGTATGGCGCGGAGGAGCGTTTCCGGGGCCTGCTCTACGAAGGCGTGGGCCACGATTACACCGAGGCGATGTGGGCGGAGACGCTGGCCTGGCTGGAGCGTTGGATCGGGGCGGGTGCGGGCAGGTAGAGTCCGCCGCGCTGCTCGGTGGCCTGTGCGCCGGACGGGCCGTCACGGCGTTTGAGAAAAGCACTTTCGGAACGTATCATTCCCGCCGGAGAGTCGCGTCCCTCGCCTTGCGGCGACACGTCCGGGGCGACTCGCAGGAAGCGGGGGTGGTCGGTCGGCAGGGCCTGTTAATGCTGAACCATCGTATTCGCGGCGTGTTCCCGGGGGCCTTCGACCCCATTACCAACGGGCACCTGGACATCATCCGCCGGTCGACGCAGATCGTCGATGAGGTCATCGTCGCCATCGGCGTCAACCCCGAGAAGGAGGCCCTGTTCACCCCCGAGGAGCGGGTGGCGATGCTCGAGGACCTGCTCGAGGGGACGGAGGGCGTGCGGGTGGAAGCATACGAAGGACTGACCGCCGATTTCGTCCGCAAGGTAGGCGCCAAGGTGCTGATCCGCGGCATCCGCGACAATGTCGACCTGCACTACGAGCTGCAGCAGGCCAACGTGAACCTGATCATCGGCGACGTGGAAACCATCTTCCTGATGGCCCGCGACCAGTTCGCCATGACCAGCAGCACCTACATCAAGCAGATCATCGAGATGGGCTGCCTGGACCTGGAGCGGCTCAGCCGGCTGGTCCCGCCGACGGTGGCGCAACGACTGCTGGATAAGCTGGGTGGTGCGAAGGGGTGAGACTTGGGAGGCTGCACCACGCTCAGGCGCTCTCGTTGTCGAAGATGCTCCGCATGGGGATTCGCGTGCGCACCACACACGCCTCCCCGCCACAGACACCGGGGACGCCTTCGACGCCGGGGTACGCCTCTCCCAGATCGCGCAGCAAGAACTGCAGCACATCGGCCTTCTTGGCCGGTGTCAGCGACGAGACCAGTTCGACAGTCTTGTCGACGGTGTCCATCACCGCATTATGTCACGTCGGGGCGACCGAAGGGCAACACCTCCCCGGCGGGAGCAAGGGCATTCACCGCATCTCCTTCGGCGGATCGACGATCTCCTCCCGCTCGGGGTCGAAGTGGAACATCTTCCCTTCGCGGTAGCTGCGCACGGCCAGGCCGAGGGCGACCATCACCTTATAGCCGGTGAGCGGATCGCAGTGGGTCTTCTTCCGGGTGCGCATGCAGTCGATGAAGTTGAGGTCGTGGTCCTGGCGGGGCTCCTCGTCGATGACGCGCCCTTCGACCTGATCCTTGTAGGCGTCCTCCGGCGTGACCTTGACCTGCGTTGGCGCATAGCTCTCGCCGCTCTGGAAGCTCAGCGAGGCCTTGTTCCCGCGGATGCGGAACTCCACGCCCTGCTCGGTGTTCTGCGTGCAGAACAGTGAGCAGGTGTACTTGCTGGGGTACTCCACGCTCATGGTGAAGGTATCCGGCGTGTCCCGGTCCATGTGCACATACTGGCCGCCGGCCGCGGAAACGCGGGTGGGGAACTCCGGTCCGATGCAGGTCTGCAGCGCCGAGAGGATGTGGGCGATCAGGTCGTGGGCCAGCCCGCCGGAATAATCCCAGTACTTGCGGTAGCGGAAGTAGCGCTCCGGTTCAAACGGGCGCTGCGGGGCCGAGCCGAGGAACGCCTTCCAGTCCAGGTTCTTCGGCGAACAGTCGGGGTCCATCGGCCAGTTCCAGTCGCCGGAGGGGTCGTTGCGGTAGACTCCGCCGGTGGCCCAGACCAGCTTGCCGATGGTGCCGGCGTCGATGAGCTTGCGGGCCTGCCAGTAGCAGTCGCGCGAGGTGCCCTCGGCGCCGACCTGAACCACGCGCTTGAGCCGCTGGGAGGTGCGGTACAGCTCGCGGGCCTCCTCCCAGTAGAGGGTCATGGGCTTCTCGACGTGAACGTCCTTGCCGGCTTCCATCGCGTCAATGGCTATGCGGGCGTGCCAGTGATCGGGGGTGACCACGACCACGCCGTCGACCACGTCGCCGTCGAGCATCTCGCGATAGTCGTGAAAGAGCTTGCCGCCGGTGGCTTCCCGGGCCTTGAGCTTGCGCGGCTCGTAGATATCGCAGACCGCGGTGACCTCGATGTTGACGGACTTGTCCTGGCTCATGCGCATGAGCGTGGGGATATGATGGGCCGAGCCCAGCGATCCGCAGCCGATCACGCCGATGCGGATACGGTCATTGGCCCCCAGCACCTTCTGTGCCCGATCAGCGGTGGTACCGGCAACGATGGGGCCGCCGATCAGCCCGGCGGTCGCCGTGGCGCCGGCGGCGGCGACGGATCGCCTGAGGAACTCCCGACGCGGCAGCGATTCGGGTGCCGAGGGATGGGCCGGGGATTGTGAATCAGGGGTGTGATGGTCCGACATGGCTGATAGTCTCCGCGGGTCTGAAAGGGTGAGCCTCCACTGGTGACGCGGCGACACCATGATAAGGCTAATTCGGCCCGGGACAACCTCGACCGGCCGGCTCGCCAAACCCGCCATGAGAAAGGCCCCAGACACTGACGCATCCGGGGCCTTGAGGATTCAACAACGAAGGAAGCCGGGGCGGGCGCTGGCCGGCGCGCTCCGTGCGGCGATCAGCGCTTGTTTCTGACCTTCTTCCTGGCCGCCTTGGCTTTGCCTTTCGCGGCCGTCGCGGTCCGCTTGACCACCCTGGCAGCTTTCTTGCCGGCCTTCTTGACCTTGCCGGCTGCGCTGTCCTCGATGGCCGCCTTGGCCGCCGCGAGCCGGGCGATGGGCACGCGATACGGCGAGCAGCTCACGTAATTCATACCCGCGCGATGGCAGAACTTGACCGACTCCATGTCGCCACCGTGCTCGCCGCAGATGCCCACCTTGAGCTTGGGATTGGTGCTGCGGCCGCGCTCGATGCCCCACTCGACCAGCATGCCCACACCCTCCTGGTCCAGCGACTGGAAGGGATCCTCCTTGAAGATGGCGGCCTTGTCCGCGTCGCAGTACTCGGGCAGGAAGCGCCCGGCGTCGTCGCGCGACAGCGCCATGGTCATCTGGGTCAGGTCGTTGGTGCCGAAGCTGAAGAACTCGGCCACCTCGGCGATCTGATCAGCCAGCAGGGCCGCCCGCGGCGTCTCGATCATGGTGCCGACGAGATAGGGAACCTTGGTCCCGGCCGCGGCGATGACTCCTTCGGCCACGACACGGGCACGATCGGCGAGGATCTGCAGTTCCTTCGGATCGATGGTCAGCGGGATCATGATCTCCGGCTCGACCTTGCCGCCCTTCTGCTTGACCGCGACGGCGGCCTCCATGATGGCCCGCACCTGCATCTCGAGGATCTCGGGATAGGTGATGGTCAGGCGGCAGCCACGATGCCCGAGCATGGGGTTGGACTCGTGGAGCTGCTCGGCGCGATGGAGGATGTGCCCGGAGTCGATGCCGGTGGCGTCGGAGAGCCGGTCGGCCTGCTCCTGGTCCTTGGGCACGAACTCGTGCAGCGGCGGGTCGATCAGCCGGATGGTCACCGGGCGCCCGTCCATGGCCTCGAAGATGCCGATGAAATCGTCGCGCTGGAAGGGCAGCAGCCTGTCCAGAGCCGCCTTGCGCCCGGCGAGGGTGTCGGCGACGATCATCTCCTGCATGGCCAGCCGCCGTTCCTCGGTCTCAAAGAACATGTGCTCGGTGCGGCAGAGCCCGATGCCCTCGGCGCCCATCTCGATGGCCTTGCGCGAGTCGGCCGGGGTGTCGGCGTTGGTGCGGACCTTGATGGTGCGAAGCTTGTCGCACCACTTCATCAACTCGTAATACTCTGGCGGAAGCTTGGGGATGACCAGGGGCAGTTCGCCCTGGAAGACGTCGCCGCTGGATCCGTCGAGGGTGAGAAACTCGCCTTCCTTGACCACCGTGCCGTTGATGGACTTCTGCCGGTTGGGGTAGTCGATCTTGAGCGATTCGCAGCCGACGATGCAGCACTTGCCCCAGCCGCGGGCGACCACCGCGGCGTGCGAGGTCTTGCCGCCGGTGGAGGTGAGGATGCCCTGGGCGACGTGCATGCCGCCGACGTCCTCGGGGCTGGTCTCCTTGCGGACCAGCAGGACCTTGCCGCCGTCGGCGGCGCGCTGCTCGGCGCGTTCGGCGTTAAACACCACTTCGCCGACCGCGGCACCGGGCACAGCGTTGATTCCGCTGGTCAGCTTGCGCCGGCTCAGCTCGCTACGGTCATAGCTGGGATCCACCACCGGATAGAATAGCCGCTCGATGTCCACGGCCTTGATTCGCTGGACGGCATCCTGCTGCGAGATGACCGGCGCTGTCGCCGCCTTGGCATACTTGGCGGGCAGGTACTTCTTCTTGACCAGCCGCTGGGCCTCCTTGTTGCTCAGCAGCGGCTTGGTGGCCTGATCCACGGCGATCTTGAAGATCGCCGCGGGGGTGCGCTTGCCGGTACGGCACTGGAGCATGTACAGCGTGTTCTGCTCGACGGTGAACTCCAGATCCTGCATCTCCTTGTAGTGCGTCTCCAGGATGACCCGGACGGCACAGAGCTGGTCGTAGACCTCGGGCATCAGCTCGCCGAGCTGGGCAAGCCGGATGGGGGTGCGGATACCGGCCACGACGTCCTCGCCCTGGGCGTTCATGAGCAGGTCGCCGTAGAATTCGTTCTCGCCGGAGTTGGGGTCGCGGGTGAAGCAGACACCGGTGCCGCAGTCATCGCCCATGTTGCCGAAGACCATCTGCTGGACGTTGACGGCGGTGCCGCCCAGCCCGGAGATCTTCTCGACCCGGCGGTAGGTGACCGCCTTCTCGGCGTTCCAACTGCTGAACACGGCGTTGATCGCGCCGGCCAGTTGTTCCCGGGGATCCTGGGGGAATTCGCGGCCGGTCTCGCCGCGGAAGAAGGCCTTGAACTCGGCGCACAGCTCGATGAGGCTGTCGGCGGGAATATCGGTGTCCAGGGTGATGCCCAGCCGCTCCTTGAGCGCGTGCAGCTTGTCTTCGAGGGTCTCCTTGCTCAGGCCCACCACCACGGTGGAGTACATCTGGATGAAGCGGCGGTAGGAGTCATAGGCGAACCGCGGGTTGGAGGTGCGCCGGGCGAGGGCCTCGACCGAGTCGTCGTTGAGCCCCAGGTTGAGCACCGTCTCCATCATGCCCGGCATGGACACCGCGGCGCCCGAGCGGACCGACACCAGCAGCGGATTCTTCTGGTCGCCGAACTTCTTGCCAGTGGCTTTCTCCAGCTTTCTGACCGCATCGGCGACCTGCTTGTCCATCCCCGCCGGCCACTTGCGGCTGAGCCGGTTGTATTCGGCGCAGGCCTCGGTGGTGATGGTGAAGCCGGCCGGAACCGGCAGGCCGATGTTGGTCATCTCCGCAAGCCCGGCACCCTTGCCGCCCAGCAGCACCTTCTGGTGGGACTTGCCTTCCGCTTTGCCTTTGCCAAAAGAGTACACCCATTTCGTTGCCATGACTCTCGATGCTCTCCCGGGCTCTGCCCGTGTTAGGGTGATTCAACCAGGTGGTGCGTCAACAGGCTTTTTTCCACCCGCAGGGGGGATCGACGCGTGGGCCAACCGGCGGGCGAAACGGATCGGCATCGCCATCCGCCGAACCGCCGCCAAGTAAGGGCGTGCAGCCTAAATCCTGCGGTTTGTACTGTCAACGCGGAGGCGGTTGAGGTGGTGTGGCAGCAGCCGGCGAGGTGGCACGGTCAATGGTACTCCGTTGGCCGTGGCAAGTGTGGCGGGCGTCTCGCCGCAGAGGCCAGGTCACCCCACACGTCCAGGCGAGTACACCTGAACATGCCACCCGGCGGAAAAGTCGCACACCGGGCGCAGCCGCGGAGGCGGGCAGGTCGCGACCCGTTACCCCGCCCGGCGGCGGACGCGGCAGAACCGCAGCCCGGCCCAGCCCATGCCCAGCAGGAGCACCCCCGAAATGCCCCCGCCACAGCCGCCGCCGACCGGCGGAGCGGGAGGGCCGGGGTCGTCACCCGGACCGCCGGTATCGGGGGGATCCGGCGTGGGGCAGTCCTGCGCAGCCACAAACTGAGGATCCTGCGGGCACCCGTCGCAGGCATCGCCGACACCGTCCCCGTCGGCGTCTTCTTGGCCTGGATTGGGCGTGGTCGGACAGTTGTCCGCCGCGGTGGCCACCTGGTCCCCGTCGCCGTCCTCCGCTTCGGTCAGCGGGCAGGCCCCCACGTCGAGCGTCCACTCCTGGCGGGCGTTGTTGACCAGCGTGACCGGGCCGTCGGTCAGGGCATAGTCGGAGAGGTTGGAAATCCCCTGGGTCACGAAATCGCGGGCATAACGCCAGCCGCGATTACCGTCGTCCAGCAGCCCGCTCGCCAGGGGCGGTCCGAACTGACCGTCGTCGTCGTTCTCGGGGGAGCCCAGGGTCGAACCGGTGTAAGCCGTGCCTCCCCAGCTCAAACGGCAGACCAGGAAGGTCCCGGCGTCGTTTTCAAAGGTGAGGCTCCCGGCGGCGAGGTAGTCATCGGGAATCGGGTTGGCGAGCACGTAATCGGGTTCGATCCCGCCCCCGACACACTCCAGGAACCGCGCCGAGACCGCCAGGGCCCGGTCCCCCGCACCCGCGTTGGCCAGGTCGGCGGCGAAGTCGATCAGCAGCACCGGGTTCTGGCCGTTCGCGTCCCAGGCCCGCAGCCTGGCCTTGCTGAACAGTTCCTGATCCGCCGCCCGCGAGCGGAACTGAATGACCTGGGCGCCGGGAACGCCGTCGATCCCGGCGGCCACGAGCTCGATATGCATCAAATGAAACGTGGCCCGCGCGGGACGAAGCCCGGCAGGCCACAGCATTATGATCGTCAAGAGGACAAAAACACGACGGTTCATGGTCGCGGTCGACACCGCGCGATGATCCGGGAGCATGAGGAACAGCCTTACGCTACGAGTGAACCTGAGCTTGTGTACACGATCGACCCGATCGCCCGGTACTGGACAAATCGGCATGTACGGGCCCGATTCATGAACCCGAAGCATCGGCCAGGGCCGGGAAGCCTCAGGCGCCGGCCAGGCGCTCGCCGACGGCCTTCCAGTTGACCACGTTCCACCAAGCGGTGAGGTAGTCCGGGCGGCGGTTCTGGTACTTCAGGTAATAGGCGTGCTCCCAGACGTCGATGCCCAGCAGCGGGGTGTAGCCCTTCATGTACGGGCTGTCCTGGTTGGCGAAGGACTCGATGACCAGCTTCTTGCTGCCATCGACGCACAGCCATGCCCAGCCGGAGCCGAAGCGGGTCGCACCGGCCTTGTTGACCGCCTCCTTGAACTTGCTGACATCGCCGAAGGTGGACTTGATGGCTTCCGCCAGCGGGCCTGACGGATCTCCGCCACCCCCCTTGCCGGCAGGCGCCATGATAGTCCAGAAGATCGAGTGGTTGGAGTGCCCCCCGCCGTTGTTGATCACCGCCTGGCGAATGTCCTCGGGGACGCTCTTGATGTTCTTGAGGATGTCCTCGATGGACTTGCCGGCCAGATCGGCCTTGCCTTCAAGGGCGGCGTTCAGGTTGGTGACGTAGCCGTTGTGATGCTTGCCATGGTGGATCCGCATGGTCTGCTCGTCGATGTACGGCTCCAGAGCGTTGAAATCATACGGCAGTTCGGGCAGAGTGAAGGCCATCTTGTGATCTCCTTTGCTTAGTGACCGGTCGGGGGCATCGGCGGCCAGGACCGTGGGAGCCAGCGCTCCCGCAATCAGCCCCGCACCGGTCTGCTTGAGAAAGTCGCGTCTGGGAAACGAGGAAGCCATGCTGCGTCCTCTCACCTGGGACAAATACGGGAATTGGATGGAACTTTCCAGCCAGACGGTAGGATTCTAGGCGGACCAGCGGGGTGATGCAAGTCGCGCATTGGCCTCGGCGGCCGATCCACGGTCCCCCCTGATGGTCCTCAAGAGGGCAAGCTCGGGCTCACGGCTCACGGAATCACGGCAGCTATTCCGCCACCCAGGGGAACTTGCGCTTGTTATGGAGGTAAAACAGCCCGATGGCCCGCATGGCCACGATCGTGGTGTACACCCCGACCGACAGGCTGATCGCTTTCGTGACCAGCAACCCGGATCCCTGGCTCAGGTAGCGTTCCAGCCCGAACTCGGCGAAGTACTGAAGGCCAACGGTGACTCCCAGCGCCGTCAGCACGGCCAGGTAGGCCAGCGGAGCGCACAATGCGGTCCGGATGATGACGTGCGGCAGCGGCGGGGCCATGCCGCCGCCAATGGCCATGGACAATACCACGATCGGCCAGAACAGCCCCCCGACGCCCATGACCACGAACGCCAGCGGCACCAGTTCCCACGTCCGGCTGCCGAACCCGTAGAGCAGCAGAAGCAGCCCGGGCAGTGCCACCACGGCCGCGCTGGCGATGAACTGAAGCAGCGGCCGGATCAGGTCGTCGTACACGCTGGAAATCCAGACATTGGGCAGATCGTCTTCACCGGCGGCGGCGTCACGGATTACCTCCAGGTAGAACGCGCAGAGGTAGCCGGTGACGAGCAGCAGGCCGGCCATACCGAATACTCCGGCAAAACCCAAAGGGATGGTCCAGCAACTGACAAAACACAAGGCAATGAAGGTGACGAAGTTGCCGCCGCTGCTGATCGGCAGCACGAACGCCGAGGGCAGGTCGGTCCAGAAGGAACGCTCCGGCGCGGCATCGCCGAGGTCGTGGTGGGGCATGTGGCCGACCTCGGCCGGCGGGGATCGGTGGCGAGTGTCATCATCGACCGGCTCCGGTGCCAGCGCCAGCAGCCCGGGAGCGGGGCCGGTGTCCACGGCGTCGCCCTCGGTGAGCCCCAGGAGGGGATCCCACGGCTCGGCCTCAGGCGGAACGGGAGCTTCCACCGGTGCCGGGCGGGCGGCCCGCTTTGAGGCAACACGCGCCGGGTTGGAAGCCGATGGAACCTTGAAGATCTCACCGCACCGCTTGCAGCGAGCCTTTTTGCCGGCGGCGTGGTCGGGAAAACCGAATTTCGCTCCGCATGTGCAATGACAGGTAATGGGCACCCCTGAGTCCTCCCGCTCGGCATCGTGACGCACGGGCCGCACCGCCCCGGAGGCGTCAGCCACGCGATGGTGGCAGTCTACCGCGCAGCCCCGGGAGCGGGCCATTATAAACGCCGCAGTCCTTTGGAGCGGGGACATTCTCGCCGGGAAGCAATCCCGGAACCCTTCCGCAAATCGTGCGGCACGGGGGCGGCACGCCACCGATGGATCACTCCGCCACCCACGGGAAGCGACGCTTGTAGTGGCGGTAGTACAACCCGATGGCCCGCATCGCCACCACCGCCGCGTAGGTGCTCATGGTCGCACCGAGCAGGGTCATCAGGACGCCGACCTTCAGCGTGGTGCCCGCGGCCAGCGTCTGCACCCAGCCGGCCAGAAAAACGCTCCGCGGCAGCCAGAACATCAGTGCCGCCAGCAGCAGCACGCCCCACACCGCCAGGTACGGCACCGGCGCGACCAGCGCCGTGTGAACCATGGTCCAGGGGCGCATCCCGCGAAAGCTGTTGCCCATGGTCCCGGCCAGAATCACCACCGGCCAGACCAGCACCCCCACCACCGCCAGCACCCCGGCCAGCGCGCTCAGGAATACCCCCACTTCGGGACGCTGCCCGCCGACCCGCCAGGCCAGCAGCACCGCCAGCCCCGCCGGGAGCAGAGTGACCACCCAGCTCAGCACGAACCGGAGCACGGGCATGAACAGCTCCAGCGGATGACTGGCCACCCACAGCGAAGGCAACTGATCCTCGCCCGCGGCGGTTTCGACCATGATCGCCAGGTACACCGCGAAGATGTAGCCGAGCACCAGCCACTGCAGCAGGGCGACGAAGATGAGCACGGGCCGGATGGTCGGCGGCACCAGCAGCATGGCCCCGGTCAGCGAGGCCATGGTCGGCAGCGCGTTGAGCGCGGTCAGCAGTAGAAAGGTCAGGAAGTTCTCCGGCTCCGCGAAGAACATGAAGGAAGCAGCCAGGTCGCCCCAGAAGGACCGCTCCGGCTCGTCGTCGTCCGTGTCCGCGAGATGGAGCGGCGGCGTGGTCTCCACCGGAGCCAGGATGTCAGGTGCCCGCGAGGCCGCATGCACCGGCCGCGGCGGGCGGCGGGCGTGGAACGGTGGCGCCGGTTCGAGGGGGATGGCCGCGGTCGAAGCCTCGGCCGGCTGAACGGGCGCTGTGTCGGGTGGGGCAGGGCGACGGGCGGACGCTGAACCGGGACGCGGTCGACCGGGGATAGCCGACGGTTCAGGCGGCGCTGCGTCCGCGGGCTGAACCGGCAGCTCGGCCGGATGGCGGCCAAACTCCGCCAGCCAGTCACCGGTGCCTACCCGGTTCCGGCTCGACTCGGGCGACTCCGACCATTCGGGGTCGGCCAGCGATTCAGGTCCCTGCGTGGGTACGGACAGGACGCGGCCGCAGGCGCTGCATCGGGCCCGGCGGCCGGCGGCGGAGTCCGGCAGTCGAATCTCCGCGCCGCACTCGCATGTCACCTCGATCGACATCGCGACCTCGCTCCGTAAGCCACCTGATTGTACCCCGAAGCGGCGGATTCGGCGTGGTCGGTCCCCGTCATTCCAGCGGATTGACCACGAAGCCGGTGACCAGCTTGGGGTAGAAGTAGGTCGACTTCTGGGGCATCAGGTCGCCGGCGTCGCTGACCGCCTTCAACTCGGCCATGCCGCAGGGTTTGGTGAGCAGGGCGATGCCGTTCTCGCGCCTGGCGACTTCGACCGCCTCGGCACCGCTCTTGAGATAGGCCACCCTGGCCGGCTGGCCCTCCAGTGCTCCGGCGGTGATCAGCTCGTCGATCAGGTAGCGGTGCAGGTAGGCCAGGTCGAGGGCCCGCCAGGCGTCGCTGCGCTCGGGCGCGAGCGTCCTGAGGATGTCCCGATCGGTGAACGTCGCGGTGTACAGGCGGTCACCGGCGGCCATGTAGATGCCCAGGTCGTCCTTGCTGTCGGCCGGCAGCAGCTTGTCCGGGTCGGTGACGTTGGGGTTGGCGGTGCGGGTCTTGAGCCCCTTCTCCAGCACGGCCAGGATCTCCGCGGGCTTCCGGGCCCCGAAGCCGCTGAGCACGCGATGGGTCGGCAGAATGATCGCCCCCGGATCTTCCATCGCACAGAAGCCCACCAGCACGTAGTTGGCCGGATGGTCCGCGGGAATATCGCTCAGCCCCTCGCGATAGATCAGCGCCGTCCCGTAGCGATGGTGCCCGTCGGCGATGTACACCGGGGTGCCGGCCATGCGGCGGCAGACGGCCTCGATCAGCGGGACGTCGGTGATGACCCACAGGCGGTTCTCGACGCCGTCGTGGGTGGCGACCGCGTTGGACTGGCTGCGGGAGACATCGAGCATGGCGCTGACGCCGTTGGCGGGGTCGCTGTACAGGCCGAAGACGGCCGAGAGCTGGCAGCGCGTGGCCTGCATGAGCTTGAGGCGATCCTCCTTGGGCCCGCCGAAGGTCTGTTCGTGGGGGAAGACACTGCCGGTGCCGAAGGGCTCGAGCTTCATGCGGGCGAAGAACATCTTGCGGGTGAACTGCCGGGTACCGATGGTGTAGTGCTGGTGGTAGACGTACAGCGCCGGGGACGGCTCCTGCACGATGATGTCCTTGCGCCGCCAGGCGTCCAGCTCGCGGGCGGCTTCGGCGTAGACGGCGTCCGGCCCGGCCGACTTCGGCGGGACGTGGGGCAGGTCCACGGCGACAATGTTGTTGGGGTGTCCTTCGAGAAGGGCCTTCTTGTCCGCACCATCGAGCACGTCGTAAGGCGGCGCGATGACGGCGGACAAGTCGGCGCCGAAACGGGATTCGTTGTAGCGCAGTCCGGTAAAGGGGCGGATCTCCGGCACGGGACAGTCCTTTCGATGCCTGGGGGTCGGACGGCAATCGGGCCAGGCCCGGCCGGCCGTGCGGTCGCAGAAACTGCGGAAACTGACACCCCGAGCACGGCCCGCGAGGGTTCAGGCAATCCTGCAATCGCCTAAGTGTTTACCGCTGTCGGCCCGCGGGATCAAGTGGCGCGATCGCCAGGGCCCGTCGCGGGTCGCTCGCAGTGGCGGCCAGGCCCGCGCAGGGGACGCCGCTCCGCGGGAGCGCTATACTGGCGGGGATGGATCAGCCGATGCCCGCGGATGTGTTCGCCCGGTTTGACGGGGCGCTGGTGACGGCGACCAGCGCGCTGTCGTTGCCGCTGGAACCGGCGGTACGGCGGCGGATGTTCGACCACTACCTGCTGGTGGTGGAAGCCAACCGGCGGTTCAACCTGACCCGCATCACCGAGCCCGGGGACGCGGCCGTTCGCCACTACGCGGACGCGCTCACGCTGCTGAAACTCCCGGGCGTCGATCCCGCCGCGCCCCTGAACATTTTGGACATCGGCACCGGCGCGGGGTTTCCGGCGGTGCCGCTGGCGATGCTCTGCCCGGCATGGCGGGTGACCGCGATCGACGGCACCGGCAAGAAGGCCCGCTTCGTGGCCGAGTCGGCGGCGGCGCTGGGACTGGGCAACGTGACGGCGTGGCACGTCCGGGCCGGCGAGATGGGTCGCGAGGGGCGCGGCGGCTTCGACCTGGTGCTGCTGCGGGCGGTAAGCAGGATCGCGCTGGGCCTGCGCGAGGCGCATGCGCTGGTCGCGCCCGGCGGGCGGATGGTGTTCTACAAGAGCGGGCAGCTCGACGAACAGGAAGAACACGACGGGAAAACGACCGCCGGTGAGTTGGGCTTCAAGGCAATGAAGCCGCTGAAGCTGACCCTGCCGAACGGGGACGAACAGGTCAGCCGAAGGCTCATTTCCTATCAAGCGCGAGCCTGAGGCCATCGGCTCCGCTCGCTTTCGAAGCGCGTCACGGGAACAACCCGCGCTGGATGTGACAGGTCGCGATTCGCCGGATGGCGATGACCATGGCCGCCGTGCGCAGGTCGCTGATCTCCTCGCGCTTCCAGACCGCGTGCATGTTCTCGTAGGCGGCGGTCATGCTGTCTTCCAGGGCGTAGCGGACGAAGTCGCGTTCCCGCGGGCCGGTGGTCAGCAGCGTACTCTCGCGCGGATCAAGCTTGCGGCCGGCGAGCTCCTCGATCATCTGCACCAGGTGCCGCCCGCGGACCTCCTCGTACCTGCGGTTCATGCGCCCGAAGCTGACGTGCTGGAGATTCTTGAGCCACTCGAAGTAGGAGACGGTGACGCCGCCGGCGTTGAGGTACAGATCCGGAAGGATGAGCACCCCGCGGTCGGCGAGAATCCGGTCCGCTTCCGGCGTGGTCGGCCCGTTGGCCGCCTCGGCCACGATTCTTGCCTGGATGCGGCCGGCGTTTTCCCTGGTGATGACGTGCTCGAGAGCCGCGGGAACCAGGATGTCGCAGGGCAGTTCCAGCGCCTTGGCGGAATGCTCCATGAAGTCGGCGTCGGGAAAGCCTTTCATCGAGCCGGTCTCGCGGCGGTGCTTCATGACCGCGTCGGCGTTGAGCCCGTGGTCGCTGCACAGGGCCCCTTCCCGCTCGATGAGCACGACCAGCTTGGCGCCGTCCTCCTCGAGGGTCTTGGCGGCGTGGTAGCCCACGTTGCCGAGCCCCTGGACGATGACCCGCTTGCCGGCGACGCCGGGGGCGAGGCCGAGCTGCTTCATCTCGTCGGCGTGGGCACAGCAACTGCGGATGCCGAAGGCCACGCCGAGCCCGGTCGCGCCGGTCCGCCCGTCGATGCCGTCCAGCGACAGCGGCTTGCCGGTGACGCAGGCACTGGAGTTCAATTGACCCGGGTTGAGCACCTGGAAGGTGTCATAGATCCAGGCCATCTCGCGCTCGGAGGTGCCGTAGTCGGGGGCGGGCACGTCCACGGAGGGCCCGATCAGGTTCTTGCTGATCAACTCGGTGGTGTAGCGGCGGGTGATGCGCTCCAGCTCGGCCTCGGAGTAGTTGGCCGAGTCGATGCGGACGCCGCCCTTGGCCCCGCCGAAGGGCACGTCGTGCAGGGCGCACTTGTAGCTCATCAGCGCCGCCAGGGCCATGACCTCGTCCTGGTTAACCTGGCTGCTGTAGCGGATACCACCTTTCACTGGTTGGCGATGGTGGCTGTGCTGGACGCGATAGGCCTCGACCACCTCCATCACGCCCGAGTCACGGCGGAACGGGAAGTGCATCTGGTAGACGCTGTTGCAGCGCTTGATGTTGTCGAGCAGGCCGTCCTCCAGCGAGGTGTACCGCGCCGCCCGGTCGAACCAGTAGCTGACGCCGTCGAAAAAACTGGTGGGGAAGGCCGGTGGATCCTGGGACTGGCTGCGGGCCATGCGTTGCTCCCGGTCGTCGAGGTCTCGTGTGAGCTGATCGATCCGAAGATGGACTGGTTCCCAGTGTAAACGCCGGCGGGAGTCATCGCGAGCCCGGCGGCGCATGAAAGAACCCGGCCGCGCGGTGCGACCGGGTCGATTCAGTGACTGCATGTCCGCTCCGCCGTCTCGCGGGCCGGCCCGCCGCGGGCGGATCAGTTCAACTGCCCGCCGGGCGCCGGCGGCGGCTCCAGCGGATCGGACTCCATCTGCGGCTCGCCGCCCATGCCGCCCATCATCATCATCATCATGGGAGCCAGTTCCTTGACCGACTCGGCCAGTTCCATGGGCACCAGGAGGTCATACTGCGAGGCGGCATCATCCACCTTGGTGACCACCATGCTCAGCGGAGCCGCGTTCTGCAGCGCCAGGGGCATGGGAATCGGCTGGCCCAGCTTGGCGGCGATGTCCATGACCATGGACAACAGGTGATCCAGGTTGAGGTAGCCCTCCGCGAGCCGCCCTTCGGCGGGCAGGCGGTTGGCGACCTTCTTGATGGCCGCGTTGCCGGTCAGCGGGGCTTCGCCGGCCTTGACGGTCTGGACGATCTTCTCGAAGCGGGCGCTGCCGCCGCCGAAGCTGACCACCACGTGGGTGGCATCGACCGGGGCGATGCGGACGAGCACGCCCTCCTGCCCGATGACGCTCTTGACCTCGGTGATATCCTCCGGGCTGACGTCGGGCAGCTTGTCCAGTGCCACGGACAGGTGATCGACCTTGACATCGGCGAGGGTCTCGGCAGCTTCCTTCCACTGGAAGGCGTCGACGACCGCCTTGATCTCCTCCTCGGGAACCTGCTCCTTCTTGGCGGCGTTGACCGCGATCTCCTTGACCTGGTCGAACAGCGAGCGCACCTGGGGCATGAACTTGGCGGTGCTCTCGACGGTGGCGACCTTGGCCAGGCCGATCATGCCGTCCGGACTGTCGGCCGGAAGCCGGGCGATGCTGATCGCGCCGGCATCGAGCGAGACGAACAGATTGACGATCGTCTTCTTGAGTTCCTGCAGCTTCTCC
>CAYVVX010000019.1:0-5074 GCA_964455315.1 uncultured Planctomycetales bacterium
ACGAGATCTTCGACTCCATCAAGCACACCGCGCTGATCCAGAAGGCCGGCGGCGGTACCGGTTTCGCCTTCGACGAGCTGCGTCCGACCGGCGACTTTATCAAGTCCAGCGGCGGCACCACCAGCGGGCCGATCAGCTTCTGGCGGGCGTTCAGCGAGGCGACCAACGCCATCCAGCAGGGCGCCTTCCGCCGCGGCGCCAACATGGGCATGATGTACATCCATCATCCCGACATCCTCAAGTTCCTCAACGCCAAGCAGGACCTGTCGCAGTTCACCAATTACAACATCTCGGTGAAGGTCACCGACGAGTGGATGGACGGCTTCCTGGCCGATCCCGACGCGCCCCACATCGTCCGCAACCCGCGCAACGGACTGGAGTTCGTCCTGCCGCGGGATCTGAAGATCTGGGAGTATGACCTTCGCACGCTGATCCCGGTACGGCGCGGTCAGAACGGCGAGCTGCGGGCGCTGGTCCGCGGCCCCGAGGGCGAACAGGAACAGGTCGTTGCCCGCGGCTCGTCGTTCAACATCCCGTTGTACACCCGCCGCGAGATCTGGAGGATCATCGTCAGCAACGCCCATCGCACCGGCGAGCCCGGCGTGGTGTTCATGGACCGCGTCAACCAGCACAATCCCACGCCGCACATCGGGCGGATGGAGGCGACCAACCCCTGCGGCGAGCAGCCCCTGCTGCCGTACGAGGCCTGCAACCTGGGCAGCATCAACCTGTCGGCGTTCGTGGTGGACGGCTGCACGCCCGAGGCGCGGATGGACTGGGACGGGCTTCGCGAGGCGGTGCATCAGTCCACGCGGTTCCTGGACAACGTCATCGACGCCAACAACTACCAGTTGCCCGAGATCGACCGGATGTGCAAGGGCAACCGCAAGATCGGCCTGGGCATCATGGGCTTCGCCGAGACGCTGTACGGGCTCGGCGTGCGCTACTCGTCGGACGAGGGCATCGCCTGGGGCGAGCGGCTGATGAAGTTCGTCAACGACGAGGCCCACAATTACAGCGAGAAGCTGGCCGGCGAGCGCGGCTGCTTCCCCAACTGGAGCGGCAGCACCTGGGACACCGAGCAGCACCGCCCGATGCGCAACGCCTGCTGCACGACGGTGGCCCCGACCGGGACGATCAGCATCATCGCCGGCTGCTCCGGCGGCGTGGAGCCGATGTTCAGCCTGGTGTTCTATCGCAACGTGCTCAAGGGGCAGGACGAGGGCAAAACGCCCATGATCCAGATCGACCCCACCTTCGAGCGCGTGGCCCGCGAGCGCGGATTCTACAGCGAGGGTTTGATGGACCAGATCGCCAAGGATGGCACCCTCGCTCATATTGACGCCGTTCCCGAGGATATCCGGCGCGTGTTCGTCTGCGCCCATGACATCCAGCCGGAGTGGCACGTGAAGATGCAGGCCGCCTTCCAGCGGCACTGCGACTCCTCGATTTCGAAGACCATCAATTTTGCCCATGATGCGACTGTCGAAGACGTGGAGACGATCTATCGTCTGGCCTATGAGCTGGACTGCAAAGGCGTGACGGTGTATCGCGACGGGTGCCGGTCGGCCCAGCCGATGGCGCTGAAGGACTCCGAGAAGAAGCACCGTGGAGAGGCTTCCGCGGAGTCGCCCGCCCCGGCCACGCTTCAGGAGGCGACCCCTGCCATGAAGCCTGAAAAGCCCGAGGAGTTCAAGGAACTCGAGCCGCGCGACATTCCCGAGATCGTCAGCGGTCTGCGCATTCGGCAGATGACCCCGTTCGGCAACATGCACGTGAAGATCACCGTGGATCCGCGGGCCGGGCGCGAACTGGAAGTCTTCGCCCAGCTCGGCAAGGGCGGCGACATCGCCAACAGTGACCTGGAGGCGATCTGCCGGATGATTTCGCTGTGGCTGCGGGCCGGCGGCGGCTTCAAGCAGGTCATCCGCCAGCTCAAGGACATCGGCTCGAGCCTGCAGGTGCCCACCCGCGAAGGCAAGATCATGAGCCTGGGCGACGGGCTGGCCAGGGCCCTGCAGCGCTACCTGCGGGCCAAGGAGCGGTTCGGGCTCCGCAGCCTGCTGCTGGGCGAGTGCGACCTCTCGGAACTGGACCGCCCGCAGGCCCCGGCCAAGCCCAACGGGAATGGCAACGGGCACGGGAACGGCAAGAATGGCAACGGCAAGGGACATGAGCCTGGTTCGGAAGTGCGCCACGCTACGACAGCTCATGGTGGTTCCACCGCGGGAGCGCCTGTGGCCAGTGGGAGCACAGGCGCTTCCCACGTTGCCCGCCTGGCCTTCAAAGTGAAGTGCCCCAGTTGCGGCGAAGGCCTGGTCTTTGCCGAAGGTTGCAACAAGTGCCACAATTGTGGCTGGGCCCAGTGCTGAGCCTGTGCCGGGATGACGGCGACGCCGGCCACAGGAGTATTCTATTGAGGCTTTAGTTTATTCAAAAGCGGATTGCCCCGTTTCTTTGGAGTTCGGGCCTTGCCGGCCACTGGACCGTGGGCTAGAATGGATCAGCAATGGAAGGTTTACTGAATCACGGCGATAAAATCACAGCCAGAATGAGAATCTGGGTTAGATTTTCTAAAAAAAGGGGTACCATTCTCCGAAATCCGCCGTACAATACTATGGGAATTAACGTTATCGGCAGGCAGTGCCGATAGTTGACTTAGCGGACCGAGTTGCTGTAAATGGTTCGCTGACATAGCAGAGATTCATCGGAGGCCCATACCGCAGACTGCGTTACCGTCTGCAAACTGGCTTCTTTCCCCTCCGGAAAGCACCGGGACGCCATAGGCACCTGGTGCTTTCTTTTTTGCGCCTGCGTCACGGGGCAGCAGATGTCACCAGCCGCCCGTGCGCCCGCACCGCCAGCCGGCGCAGGCTCTCCCGCACCCTGGCTCCGTCCAGCTTCCGGCCTGCTCGAGGCACAATGACCACATCGAGCCCGGGCGGCAGATCGGCGCGGATGTACCGGAACGCTTCCCGAAGCATGCGCTTGATGCGATTCCGCTGAACGGCGGGACCATGCCGCTTACCCACCGCGACGCCGAGTCGGGCCCAGCCCAATCCGTTCAGGGCCGCATGGACGGTCATGCAGTCATCCCCAACACGGAGGCCGCCGCGCATGATCTGATCGAACCGGGCGGATGACCGGATGCGGCAGCGACGCGGAAGGGTTCTCGCGGGCCGGTTGACGCCGGTTGGGTTCACAGAGACGGTGGTTTGATCCGCCGGGTCCATCCAGCTATTGTACCCGCAGGCTCAGGCCAACGCCGGATGCCGGTCGCCGTGAGTCGAGGGATGTGTCGCGGACGCACCTCCCGCGCGATCCTGATCCCGCTTGTGCAGGGCCTTCCACGTGGATTTACGAGATTTCCAGTCGCTGATCGAGAAGATGTACTCCCACAAGGACCGCGAGCGCGGCTCCGCGGGCACGTTTGTGTGGCTGATGGAGGAGATCGGCGAGCTGGCCGCGGCCATCGGTGAGAAGACCGACGAAGCCAACAAGCGTGAGGAGTTCGCCGATGTGCTGGCGTGGCTGGCGACGCTGGCGAACGTGGAGGGCGTGGATCTGAGTGATGCGCTGCACGCCAAGTACGGCACAGGCTGTCCGGGCTGCGGCCGGATGGTGTGCACCTGTGAGGCCAAACCCTGACCGGGCGGAGTTGACCATGAAGCGAGTGACCAGGCGGCGCGGATGGGGCTTCAAGCTTTGCGGAATGATGCTGGCGGCCGGTGCGCTGCTGCCGGGCAGCGGGTGTGGATTCCTGGGGCGCGAACTGGAAGTTCTCTTTCGCCCAGGGGCCAACCCGCTCCTGATTCACGACAGCTTTGTGGTGGATGTGTTCGGCCTGCGGCTGATCCATCTGCTGCAGAAGCTGACCTGACCGCGGGGAGCGGCGGCCACTCGTCGCCGAAGATGGCATCCCCGCGGTGCTTTCCGGCAGGCGGGAAAGCACCGCGGGGCATTTCTGGACAAGTCACGCCGCGCGTCGACGCAGCAAGCCGACCGCACCGAGCCCGAAGAGCAGCGCGAGGCTGGACGGCTCGGGCACGACGATGCCGGGCGAACCGGTATCATAAACGGCCGTCGGAGCGCCGTACGGGGCGACGGGCGAGGTGGCGGAATAGGCCCCGTCGATCCCGGCCACCGAGGTGGCCCAGTTGCCGCCGATGTCGTTGTTCGCGTTGAAGTCCTTCAGGTAGATGCTGGGTCCGTTCGGGCCCGCCGGCCAGCCGTTGGTGTTGACCTCGAAATTCACCAGGTCCACCTGGACGTTGCCGCTGTCCAGCAGCTCGAGAATCTCGTTGGTGGGGCTGGGCGAGTTGGCCAGCTGGCCCCAGACCACCTTGAACACCTTGATGCCCGCGCCCCAGGTCTGCTTGAACTCGGTATCGGTGGCGGCGAGGATGGCCGCTTCGCCCGGCAGCAGCGTCGATCCGCCGGCGATCGGTCCCCAGTCACTCGAATCCTCGTCGTCGAGGCGCCAGCCGCTCACGTCCACCGCCACCGCGCCGGTGTTGTAGATCTCGACCCACTCGCTTGACAGGGAGGGGGGGACCACCCCGTCGCCGCCGCCCACGGGGTTGTACATGATCTCCGTGATGATCACGGCGCCCTGGGAACTTGCCGCGGAGAGCAAGATCAGGCCACAGGCCCAGACCGCATGCATGGTTCTCATCGTCTTTCTCCCTTCTGCTGACTGTTCATCAGACATGGTTCCTCTCCTCCGGCCGGACCACGCGGTCAGGCCCTCTTCCCCTCGCATCCTTCCGGCTCCCGGTGATGCCCGCACAGGGGACCATCATCGGTGTTGACCTCCGGCGCCGCTACTGCGGGTCTCCGCAGGCGGGATCCGCCGGAACGTCCGGGCCGCTGATGCAGACCCGGAAGGCATTCAGATCCGCGATGTCGATATCCGTGTCTCCGTCGCGATCAAAACATGCGCAGGCTTCCGGATCGAAGGCGCCGGCGGGGTCGCCGTCGCCGGTGGCGCAGCGCTGCCAGACGGCGAAGTCCATCTGGTCCACGTCGCTGTCCATGTCGGCATCGGCAAACGGAATGGGACAGAACGACCGCA
>CAYVVX010000019.1:5084-19308 GCA_964455315.1 uncultured Planctomycetales bacterium
GATCATCCAGCGCGAAAGCCATGCTCTGAGAGAGCGCCGACTTGTCGCGCATGACCACGCGGAAGATGATCTCGCTGGTTTCGTCCTGGCTGGTGACCACAACCGAATCACTGCCGTCCTTGACCGACGAGAGGCACACGAATCGTTGCCATTGCCCGTTGATGTCGGGAATGGGCGGGCGGGTGCCGTAGTCCCAGTCATCGCTGCCGTTCCACAGCACCTCGCTCTGCAGCCAGGTGCCATCCTGCGAGCCGGTCGTGCTCCAGCTCTGCCCGATCCACGGCCCCAGCGGTGCCTGGTGGGGAAGCTGGGAGCCGTATTCCATGCAGGCCGCGTCGCCGATGTAGAACTCCAGGCCCGCACCCCACGGCTGGGAGGGAGCGTCCCAGTTGATCTGGGCATGGAACGAGATCTCATAGGCGTATTCGCCCGGTGGAACCGGCATGTGGAAGTCGAGATAGACCTCGCCGTTGTCACCGCCGGTGAAGGCGCCGTATTGTCCCGCCGAAGCGTGCAGCCCGCCGGAACTGGAGGCGTTCGCCTCTCCGAGACGCGGGTCCGAGGCGGTGAAGTCGGCCACGGCGATCTCCGGATGGCTGGCACCCTCCTTCGTCCATGAGCCCATGCCGTCGCCGAACCAGCCCGGCTCGAACGTCTCCTCGAAGAGCATGACGCCCGGCCGGGGGACGCTCTGGCACTGGTAGTCGGCGGTCCCGTCGCCGTTGTTACTTACCGTGAGTACGCAATCGTGGCCCGGACGGCAGTCGCCGGCGCAGACCGGGGAGCCGTTCGGATCGAGCTCCACGTGGCAATCGGCCTGGTCAGCGCAGGCGCAATCCAGGATGGTGAATACCGCCGACTGAGGATCCAGATCCGCCCTGACCAGTGTCGGCAGGCAATCGCTTCCCAGGGTCACGCAGGGCACGCTCTTGCAGGCCTGGCCGTCCTCGGTGGGGCCGCAATCGCATGCGTCGTCGATGCCGTTGCCGCCGGGATCCCCGGCACAGGCCGATCCTGGCCCCATGACGGTGCCGCCGGAGGCGAGGCAGCACTGCGGGTCGATGTCCATGCAGACGCCGCCCCCGAGGCAACAGGCTTCCGGCGCGGGCGAGCACGCCGTCCCCGGACCCCGCGGGGTGCCTTCCCGGAGTGTGCAGTCACTCGGGATCGTGTCGACACACGCTCCGCCCGGCAGGCAGCAACTCTCTTCGCAGGCGTCGTCGAAACCGTTCTCGTTCAGGTCGCCTGCACAGGTCGAGTCAGGCCCCAGGGGAACACCGCCGCCGGCCGCGCAACACAACGGATCCAGGAGGCTGCACGATCCATCGCCGAGACAGCACGCTTCGAGAGCGCCGCTGCACGCTGACCCATGCCCGTGTGCGCTGCCCGATGCCGCCACACAGAGGTCCGCGCTTGTCTCGACGCAGTCACCCGCCACCCCGCAACAGGCCTGCTGGCAGACATCATCGACGCCGTTCTGATCAGCATCACCGAGGCAGACTTCGCCGGGATGCCATGTGCCACCCAGCGACGCGCAGCTCCCGGCCGGCAGGTTCTGGCAGGCGCCCGCGCTCAGGCAGCACGCCTGCGGGGTCAGGGTCTGCGACGAATTCGAGAAGTTGACGTAATCGGAGGCGAAATCGTAGAAGCTGACACGGGTCATCTCCAGCAGGGCGACCTCGGTGGCCGTGCCCTGGGTCCAGGAGCGAAAGCTGTAGGTGTGCCCGTTGAACACCGGTGAGCCGTTCTCGCCGGCGAAGAGCAGTTGCTCACCGTCCAGGTAGACGTCCCAGTAGGCCCAATGGGTGGGGACGGCCGGTCCCAGGGTGCCGCCGTAATGGGCGAACTCGCCGTACTCCGCGATGATGGTCCAGTCGTGCCATTCGCCGGCGATGGTTCGAGGGCCGCCGCCACCGGCGGTCAGGCCCAGCGGATCGGCGCCGTAGGATGGGTTGGTGAAGCCGCCGTTGCTGGGGAACACGATGGTCTGGGTGGGGTTGGCCGCGGGATTCCGCACGCACAGATAGACGTTGAAAGCCCCGTGCACGGTGGGGAAGCTGACGTAGAGGCCGCCGCGATCCGACGGCTCGAATCCCGGGGCGAACATCATGCCCGCGAAGACGGTCAGACCAGTGTCCTGAAGTCCGCCGGTGATCCACGCCGCGGGGTAATCCGCGCTCCATCGAAACCGGGAGGTGAGCGGGCTGGGCGGCATGGTGTGAAAGAATCTGGCGGTGGTCGGGATCCCGTCGCGCGTGGACTGCGTGATCCAGCCGGGTGCGGCCCGGCCGGTTCCCTGGTCATAGGTGACCCGCCAGTCGCTGCCGGGGGTGTGTCCGGTGGAGGATGTCACGGGGCTGGTGGCGGTCGCATCGACGCCGGCCCAGGTGGTGAAATGGGACTCGAAACTCATGTACTCCGGCTGGGCAAGCAACGGGGCGGGCAGGCAGCAGAGCAACAGTAGCGCGCAAGCTCCTCTCACGGACAACCTCCTCCTCACCGGGCTATCGAGAACGTAGCGGCAGTTCAGAATCGGGACAGATCATCCCGCGGCAGCCGCTGAAGTCACCTGAGCCATGCAAGAACCGCGATCAACCTTCGACGGGACATGAATGAACCGGGTCAAGTGTACTCGCGAGCGGGCGGACCGGTCAAATGATTCCTTCTGATATTTGTGGAGATTTGCCTTGGGTTATCACCGATTGGACGGCCGATCCTCCATGGATTGGCAGTGCCCGGCCCGAACTTCCGTACCGGTGATGGAAGGCAAGCCTGGCTTTCCAGGGAGGCACCTCCGATCATCCCACCCGTGCCCGCAGCCAGGCCACGCTGCGCTCGATGCACGCCCCGGTCCCCAGGCACTCGATGCTGAAGACGCCCTCCCAGTTGTGCTTCCTGAGCAGCTCGATGCAGCCGGCGATGTTGTCGGCGTTGGCCCCGTCGCCGATGGCCGCGTCGCTCATGGCGATGCCGGTCTCGTCGCCGCGGGCGTCAAGCATGGCCCGGGGAACGTCCTTGCAGTGCACGTGGGCGACCCGGTCAACCACGCGCTGGAGGAACTTCACCGGGTCGTGCCCGGCGATGAAGGTGTTGCCGGTGTCGAAGTTGACCCGCAGCCATTTCGTGTCGAAGAAGTCGAGCATCCGCAGCATGGTGTCCGGGTTGTTGGTGAACGGACCGTGCGGCTCGATGTTGACGATGATGTCGTAGTCGTCGGCCCACTCCAGGATCTGCCGGTAGTTCTGCCGGGTGATGGCCAGGATCTCCTCGTCGCTGTAGCCGGGCGGCCTGGTGGCGCCGTCGGTGGTGTCGACGCAGGGGCAGCCGATCGCGGCCGCGAACTGGATGGCCTTCTGGACGTAGCGGACGCCGTGCGTCGCGCCCAGCGGGCCGGTGATGGGGTAGCCGGCGTCGATCTGCGAGACTTGCAGGCCCTGCCCGTCGAGGTAGCGCTTCAGGCGGAGGGGATTGCTGTCCAGCGAGATCGTCGGCGCGTAGCCGAGCCCCTGGATGAAGTCCTGCCCGTCGATGACGCCGAACTCGATGAATTCGAGCCGGTGAGCCCTGGCCGCGGCGACGGCGTCGTCCATCGAACCGCTCAGGGTTCGCCAGTTGTCGGTGTGCATGCCGAGGTGGATCATGGCAGAGCTCTCCAGCTTGGGCTTCGTTTTCCATGTCGCATCGGGCAGTATGCAGCCAGCTATCCTGGAAAGCCACAACCCGACAAGACCCCCGCCATCTCAGTGAGTTTGAAACTCGCCCGGTAGGAATGGATTCGTACGTGCGAGTGATGGGACCGGCGACTTGACTTCACGGGATAATACTTATAGTCTATGGACATCGGACGGGTTACGCGGTCCCCTGCTGCTGTGAAACCCATCCAGGAAGCTTTTGGCGAGCGAATCCGGACGCTGCGATTGAAGCGTGGCTGGAGCCAGGAAGATCTTGCGCGCCGGACGGATCGCCACTGGACTTACATCGGAGGAATTGAACGGGGTGAGCGCAACCCTAGCCTGCGGGTTGTTGAAGATCTGGCGAAGGCCCTCGGTGTGTCGATTCGCGACCTCTTTCCAAGCCGGAGAGGGCCGTGAACCGACACCCAATGGAGGAGCGGTTCAACGCGCCTGCGAGCGATATCTTGAGCGCTATTGAGCATGGATTTCGCGCGCAGGTGGATGTCAAGGGGAAGCTTGCGGAATACTATCTTTTCCGAGAGTTGGAAGCACTCAGGAGCGGAGGCCTGTTGCAGGATATCGAGTGGATCGATGCTGACGGCAAGGCAGACTTTCTTGTCGAGTGGTCCGGCCGCAAACTCAGAATTGAGTGCAAGAATGTGAGGAGTGCCAAGTTGGTCAGATCCCCCGGCTGGTTTCGGGTTGAGTTGCAGAAGACCCGCAACAGTAAGGATGGTACGCCGACACGACGGTATGGCACCGATGAATTCGATGTGCTTTCGGTCTGTCTGTTCAATCAGACCCGCGAATGGCGATATGTGCATATCGCCACCCAGCACCTGTTGAGGGACACGAAGCTGCCGAACCACTTGGTCATCATGCAGAAGGTGCCTGAGCAGGCCGTCGACCGTTGGCGTTCATCTCTCAAGGATGCACTGCTGGATGCACTGGATGGGAAGCTGCGGGGATAGATGACGCTCATGCGGACACCGTTCTATCAAACCACCCACGGACAGGCATTTCTTTGTGACTCCCTCCAGCTCATGAAGGAATTGGAGTCAGAAAGTGTCAATCTGGTGCTGACCAGCCCCCCTTACGCGCTGCATTTCAAGAAGGAATACGGTAATGTCGACCAGAGCGATTACGTCGCGTGGTTCCTGCCTTTCGCGCGAGAAATCCATCGCATATTGAAGCCAGACGGAAGCTTTGTAGTCGATATCGGTGGAGCATGGAATCCGGGTCGGCCAACCCGTTCCTTGTATCACTTCGAGTTGTTGATCGCGCTATGCAAAGAGGTGGAATTCCATCTGGCTCAGGAGTTTTATTGGTACAACCCAGCCAAGCTGCCCTCGCCCGCGGAATGGGTCACGGTCCGAAGGATACGCGTCAAAGATGCGGTTGAGTGCGTCTGGTGGTTGTCCAAGACTCCACATCCGAAGGCGGACAACCGTCGAGTGTTGAACGAATACAGCGAGGACATGAAGCGGCTGGTCAAGCGTGGATACCGCCCCAAAGTCCGACCGTCGGGACACGTCATTACTTCCAAGTTCGTCGATCGCGGCGGATCGATTCCACCCAATGTGCTCATCTTCGGAAACAATGACAGCAACGGACATTATTTGGAGCAATGCAAAGCTAACGAGATCAAGCCCCATCCCGCCCGCTTCCCCATTCAGCTCCCGACATTTTTTCTTGAGTTTCTCACCGATGCCGGTGATGTGGTGCTGGACCCCTTCGCAGGTAGTAATACCACCGGTGAAGCATGCGAGCAGTGCTCTCGCAAATGGATTGCCGCCGAGTCAGAAGAGAAGTACCTAGCTGCCAGCCGGTTTCGCTTCGAAAGGGACTTCAATTCACACCTGCCCCTCTTTGGTGACCACGAACCCGAGCAGGCCGATGCCTCTGCGACCAGTTCTCTGTTCGGAGGGCAGTGACGGCGCCAAGTCCTCCTGCGCGCTGATACATACGGCTCCGCTGCCCTACCGCAGCGGCCTGATCCGCAGGTCGCGAAAGCGGACTTCGCAGAGTGGGCCCACGTGCAGTTGCAGGGCGATCACGCCGCGGGCCGCCTGGGCTTCGGGTTTCGGTTCGACATAGTCGGCGCAGAGCAGCCCGTTCACCCGGATGGTGATGTGCGGGCCGTCCGCGGTCACGATCATGTCGTTCCAGCCGTCGGGGATGGCGATGATCGAACCCTTCTCCTTCCAGCTGTCCACCACCCGGCCGCGGGTCCTGCGTTCAGGCAACAGATTGTCACCCTCCTCGTAGAGGTTGCCGTACCCTTCGGCGGCGACGTCGGCCTGGTAGCCGCGGACGACGTGGTCGGGGAAGGTGCGGCTGCGGAACTGGATGCCGCTGTTGCCGGCCGTGATGCGGGCCTGGCAGCGGAGGGTGAAGTCGCCGAACTCGCCGTCATGGACCAGGAACATGTTGTGCGGCAGGTTCTCGGCCCGGCCGACCAGCTCGCCGTCGCGGACCGACCAGTGGCCGACGTCTCCGGACCAGCCGTCAAGCGACGCGCCGTCGAAGAGCAGTCGCCAGCCCTCCTGCCGCTCCGATTTGGTGAGCACGTTGTGCCGGGTCGGGGGCAATCGCCCGGACGCCCAGCGGACCCCGTTGTGCATGAGCGTGATGAACGCGTCGCTGCGCTGCGACGGCCCGTCGTGCCCGAAGGTAACCACGAAGACCCGCCCGTCGCCCCACGGCCGGCGCCAGACCTGCGGCTCGGGCCCGCTGCGGATGTTGCCCTGGCGATCCTTGTGCACGCCGGTGGTGCGGATGAGCAGGTTCACGTCCGGGTCGCGCTTGTCCACCGTGTACGGCTCGTCGGTGATGGAAAAGCCCGAGCCGAGCCCCTCCATGGTCGCGTCGGCCGGGTCGAGAATGGTCACCGGGAACTCCCCGTACTTGTCATGTCCCGGGGCGAAGCCGCCGACCATCTCGGCCCACTCGGGCCAGTCCTGGTAGCTCCACAGCGCGCAGTGCATGGAGACCAGCCCCTTGCCGCCGCGGACGAAACTCATGATCGCGTCGCGCTGGGCTTCGGTGGGGGCGTCGTGCTGGCAGACGTTGAAGAGGAGCACCTGGTAGCTTTCGAGGTCGGCCTTGTTGAGCCGGGTCAGATCGGTGGTGATGTCGACGGTGACCCCGTCGCCGCGCTCGGTGAGCCGTGCGGCCAGCTCCACGGGAAGCTTCTCGTAGTCGTGATAGATTCCGCCAACGAGCATGAGCACGCGGATCGGCTCGGGCCGTTCCGCCCGGGCGCAACCGGAGCCGGGAAACAGGAGCAGGGTGCCGAGGACGGTGCAGGCGAGCGGACGATGACGCATGGCGAGTCGAGCCTCCGAGATGGATGGGAACCGAGCCGAAGGTAGCGGCTGATGGCGGGAAGGGTCAAGGCCGGCGGGGAGCCGCCGGTTGCGGGTCCTTCTCCGGGGTGGGAGGACGGACGAGTTGGATCGAAGCGGGGGAGAAGAACTGCCCGCAGATCACGCGGATGGACGCGGATGCAATTCGAGGGCTTGATCCGCGTGGACCTGCGTCGCTATCCATCGCATGCCGTGGGAGTTGCGGAGCAAAGTTCTCGCGCCGAGACGCAGAGAACGCAGCGAAAACAGCCGTACAAGGAGGGTTTCTCCGCGATCTCTGCATCTCCGCGTGAGCATCTCTTGCTGGGTTTCGGAAACCCCCCGGGCCTTCGGTTGATCGGAGAATCAGCCGGCCTGCTCTTCGAGGCCGTTGACGATTCGGCAGATGCCGTCCTTGAGGACAGCTTGGCCGAAATTGATGAGGAGACCCACGCGCTTGTCGGCGAGCCGCAGGTAGGTGAGCAATTGCTTGTTGTGAACAGGGGCGATGTGCTCGACGGATTTCAATTCGATCAGCAGGAGGTCGTTCACGATCAGGTCGGCCCGGTAGCCCACATCGATTCGCAATGAATCCCAAATGACAGGGATGGAAACTTCAGCATCGACATTGAGCCCGTTCTTACGCAATTCGTGAACCAGGATGGCCTGATACGCGGATTCGAGGAGGCCGGGGCCCAGCCTTCGATGAATGTCGATGGCGATGCCGATCACCCGGCTGGAGAGTTCCGCATGGGTCATGAATTGAGCTCCTGAAGGAAGGAATGAATCTCGCGCAGAGACGCAGGGACCGCAGAGAAAACAGTGTACAAGGAGGGCTTCTCCGCGTTCTCTGCGCGAGATCCTTTCTTCGCGGGCCAAAGCCCGGGCTCGGTCTGTGGGGTCCATCCGCCTTATGCGTGGGCGCTACAGTCGCCGCCATTGGGCCCCGGTGCCGTCGAACAGCCGGGCGGCCTCGGGCGGGCCCCAGGTGCCGGCTTCGTAGTTGGGAAAGGTCGGGCGCGGGCTGTCCGGGCTGGCCCAGTATTCCAGCATCGGCGAGATCAGCCGCCAGGAGTACTCCACCTCGTCGGCCCGGATGAACAGCGTCGAGTCGCCCAGCATCGCGTCGAGCAGCAGCCGCTCGTACGCCTCCGGCGAGGCCCCGCCGAAGCTGCTGCCGTAGCGGAAGTCCATCTTCACCTGCTCCAGCCGCATGCGCATCCCCGGCACCTTGGCGTCGAAGGACAGCGACACGCCCTCGTCCGGCTGGACCCGCAGCACGAGCTGGTTCCGCCCCGCGGGCATCTGCTCCATGTGCCGGAACATGGCCATCGGCGGCTGGCGGAACTGGATGGCGATCTCGGTCAGCCGCTTGGGCAGCCGCTTGCCCGTGCGCAGGTAGAACGGCACGCCCGACCAGCGCCAGGTGTCGATGAACAGCCGCAGAGCCAGGTAGGTGTCGGCCATCGAATTCGGATCGACGCCCTCCTCCTGGCGATAGCCCTTGATCGCCTGGCCCGCGAAGGAGCCGGGGCCGTACTGGCCGCGGACGAAGTCGGGAAGAAGTGCTGAGTGTTGGCTGCCGGGTGCTGAGCCCGCAGGGTGGGCCGTGCCCGCCACTCCCAACGGCGCACCTTGGGCCGTGCCTGCAGCGGCCGGCGCCCCTGCCGGCCGTTCCGCGTGGGATGCTCCGTTCGGCGCGATCGGCTGAATGGCCCGCAGCACCTTGACCTTCTCGTCGCGGATGGCCTGTCCGTCCATGGCCACCGGTGGTTCCATCGCCACCAGCGACAGGAGCTGCATCATGTGGTTCTGAACCATGTCCCGGGTGGCCCCGGCGGTGTCGTAGTACTGCCCGCGGCGGCCCTCCATGCCCACCCGCTCGGCGACGGCGATCTGCACGTGATGAATGTAGCGGCGGTTCCAGAGCGGCTCGAAGATGGCGTTGGCGAAACGCAAGGCCAGGATGTTCTGCACCGTCTCCTTGCCCAGGTAGTGGTCGATGCGAAAGATCTGCGACTCGGCGAACGCGGCCTGCAGCCGGGCGTTGAGCTCGCCGGCGCTGGACAGGTCCCGCCCGATGGGCTTCTCCACCACCAGCCGGGTCCAGGCCGGGTCGGTCGGTCCGTTGACCAGGCCCGCGGCGCGCAGGTGCTCGGCGGCGGGGGCGAAGAAGGCCGGGTCCGTCGCCAGGTAATAGAGGCGTTTGCCCCCGGTGAGGCGGGTCGCTTCGATCTCCCGGATGCGCGCGGCCAGGCCGACGTAGTCCTCCGCCCGGTCGAGCTGCAGGGCCTGGTAGAACATCCCCGCCGCGAAGTCCTTCCACACCTCCGGCGAGACCGCGCCGCTGCGCGAATGCTCGCTCACTTCCTTGCGGAGATCCTCGCGGAACTGCTCATCGCTGAACGCCCGCCGGGCCACGCCGAGCACGGTGAATCCCGGCGGCAGGAAGCCGTCGCGGGCGAGGTTGTACAACGCCGGTATGAGCTTGCGTCGGGTCAGATCGCCGGTGGCCCCGAACAGCACCACGCAGCAGGGGCGCGGGATCGTCGCCGGCGGAAGGTCCCGCCGCAGCGGGTTTCCGGACGTTTCCTGAGCGAGCGTCGACGTCATGAGCAGGTTCCCGGCACCGTGTTGATCCGGGAGCCAACCTACTGACTCCCCACGACGGCGGCAAGCAGACGGAAACCGAGCCGCAACAGCGTCGTCTCGGCCGTCATTGCCGTTCCCTGGACTGCGCCCGGGCGTTTGTGGCCGGGAGGCGCGACGATGTAAGGTGCGAGATGGGCTCGGCGTCGTCCGGCAAAGCTGATACAGATTGCCTGAACTAACGACTTGGGTCAGCCGGTCCGACGGCAAGTTCTCGCGGTCCACGCCATCGAGAACTGCGAATTCCAGAGTTGAACCAAGCAGAATTCAGAAGTTTGAGTTATGGGGGCTTTACACCCCCTGGCGGTTCGCATACGATAGTCCATTGATGTCGGTGAACCGTCACCGACGGCCGGAAGCTGAGGCGAAAGAAGCACGGTCGCGAAGTCGCGTCCGCCCCGCCTGATGCTTCCCTCGGATGAGTTCAAGTTCGACCCGGTGGTCGTGGGCGTTGTGGGACGTCCTGTTTGACGGTCCGCCGCGTACGAACGGTTAGAGAGAGTGGGAACAGAAGCCTGGGTATGAATTCGCCGATTGATCTCGGCGGCGGGAGGGAATTTCATGGTGTTGGGAATGAAGCGACTTTTCATGATGGGCGGGTTGCTCCTGGGCGTGTCGTCGCCGCTGATGGCGGACATGACCGTCAAGGTGTTCGACAGTTACGGCTCCTCGGGCGGCGGCGAGTACCTGGTCAGCTCGATGGGTTTCTCCTTCACGCCGGTCAGCCTGGGCGAGACCCCCGGCAGGTTCGAGTCGTTCTGCGTGGAGAAGGACGAGTACCTCGGCTTCAACACGACCTACTACGCCGACGTGAACACGTACGCCGATAACGGCGGCGTCAACACCAACCTCACCGATCCGCTGGATGCGAGAACCGCCTACCTGTATCGTGAGTTCCTCAATCACGATCTGGCCGGCTACACCTACTCGACCTCGCCGAGCAACACGCTCCGGATCCGGTCGGCCAACGCCCTCCAGAACGTGATCTGGTACCTGGAAGGCGAGGTAACCAACCAGTATTCCGGCTTCACCAGCGGTGGGTCGACCACCACCAACGGCAAGACCCGGGCACTGATCGATCAGTTCCTCGCCGATGCCAACTCCTGGCAGTTTGCCAACCCCAACGCCGACATCGGCAATGTTCGTATCCTCAACCTGTGGTCGAACTCGAGCCATACCCATCGACGCCAGGACATCCTGGTCATGCTGCCGACGCCGACGACGCAGATTCCGTCCCCCGCCGCCGCATCGCTCGGCCTGCTGGGTATGGCCTCGGTGGTTCGTCGCCGTCGTCGCCCGGTCGAGGCATGACCGCCTCACCGACGCGCCGTCGCATCTGAACTTCATCAGGCCCCCGCAGTTGTCGGGGGCTTTTTCATGCGCCGCGGTCGCGCCGCCGGTTCGAACCCGGTGGCCGTCCGCGCCGCCGGCTTCGTCCCCCTGCGCTTGAGCCGGTATACTTCCGACCTGCCCGGCCGGCATGGGCCCGGCGATTGACGCGGGCCGGATCCCGCCCGCGTGATACCGCGAATGGAAGCAGCGCATGAGCCCCCCGCAAGCCCGGTCCCGAATGACCTTCCTGGGTCGGCGTTTTCCCGACCGCCAGTTCATCGCCGTGCAGGTCGAGGACGGGCGCGTCGCGGGGGATGAACCCGTGCAGGTGCCGGACGGCGACTCGCCGCTGGAGCGGTGGATCGTGCCGGGGTTCTGCGACGTGCAGGTCAACGGCTTCGCCGGGCGGGACTTCAATGTTCCGGACCTCAAGCCCGAAGACGTGGCCTTCATCGCCGCCGCCCAGTTCGCCACCGGCGTGACCCGGTTCCTGCCCACGGTCATCACCGCGCCGCTGGCGGCGATGTGCCGGGGGCTGGACATCATCTCGGCGGTCATGGAATCCGATGAGCTGGCCGCCACGGTATGCCCCGGCATTCACGTCGAAGGCCCGTTCATCCACCCCGAGGACGGTCCCCGCGGGGCTCATCCGAAACACGCCGTCCGTCCCCCTTCCATCGAGGACTACGAGCGGCTGCAGGCTGCCGCCCGCGGGCGCGTGATCATGCTCACGCTGGCGCCGGATCAGCCCGGCGCGGTCGAACTGATCCGCCACGTGGCCGCACAGGGGGTGGTCGTCGCCCTGGGGCATCACCGCGCCGATGGCGATGCCGTCGCGGCCGCAGTGGAGGCCGGCGCCAGACTGTGCACTCACCTGGGCAACGGATCGGACGCGGTCATGCCGCGCCATCCGAACGTGGTCTGGGAGCAGCTCGGCGAGGACCGGCTGTGGGCGAGCTTCATCGCCGATGGGCATCATCTGCCGCCGAAGGTGCTGCGCTCCATGCTGCGGGCCAAGGGGCTCTCGCGCAGCGTGCTGGTCACCGATGCGATGGGCGCCGCGGGCATGGCGCCGGGGCTCTACCCGCTCGGCGACATCGAGGTCGAGCTGCTGGCGTCGGGGCGCGTGGTGCTGCGGGACACGCCGTACCTGGCCGGCTCGTCGGCCAGCATGCCCGAGGTGATCGGCAAGGCGGTCACGCTGGGCGGGCTGACCTTCCAGGAAGCCGTCGCGCTGGGCACCGTCCGCCCGCGGATGCTGCTGCCGGACTGGTCGGGCAAGCCGTGGTCCTGCTTCGCCGGCAGTGCGGCCGACATGGTCGAGCTCGACTGGGACGCCGCGCGCGGGGTGATCCACGTCCGGCAGGTCACGGCGGGGCGGTTCGGGGTGACCCTGAGGGAGGGGTAGCAGCACCCGCGGGGTCGCGGCGCCGTCACAGGCCCGCCGTCATCACACCGTCCGCGGGGCAGTGGCACACCCGGGCTGTCATCCGCTACAATGCCCGGTCTTTGATTCTCCGCCCGCGGGCGGGGAGCCGTGCCGGCCGGGTGGTCGGCGAGGATGCAGGAACTTACTCCGGGTTGCACGGCGTCGCGCCGGTTGCGTGCCCGGGTCATGAGAGGAGCCGTCGATGCCGCGCAAAGCGAAAGCATTCAAGACCCGCCGCCGTGACGCCGCCAAGGCCGCCGGGCAGGGCAACTGGGCGGAAGCCAACAAGCTCTGGCTGGCGATCGCCGCCGATCGGAAGAAGCTCAAGGACGAGAAGGCCGCCAAGCGGGCAGCGAAGAAGGCCCCCAAGGCGGCGGAGTAAGCTTCAAGGCCGATCCCCGGCGGCACCGCGCCGCGGGGGAGCCTGCCGGCTGATGCACGCGCTTCCTTGCAGGCGCGGCTCAGCCCGTTTCCATCCCGCCGCATACATCCTCAAGATCATCGCTTACGTTCCGAAGAGCAGGCCTCCCGCGGGTGCCCCGGCAGTCGGCGGGGCGGCGGGCTTGCGCCCGCGCGGTCGGCGCGGGGGTTGATCGCCGGCTTTGGCGTCGCGGTTCAGCCTGCGCCCGGCGGCGGTTTTGGGGGCGCTGAGGGCGGGGTTCTCCGGACCGACGAGCGGTTCGCCGGGGGTGATCGACGCCAGGCGGGTTTCGATGCCCTGGGCGTACTCGGGGGAGAGCTCGAAGCCGACGTAGTCCCGCTTGAACTTTTTGGCGACGGCCAGCGTGGTGCCGCTGCCGCCGAAGGGGTCCATGACCACGTCGCCTTGGTTGGAGCAGGCCTTGATGATCCGGCCCAGCAACTGTTCGGGCATCTGGCAGCCGTGCCAGCCGCGGCGCTCGGCGAAGGTGCCGGCCACGCGGGCGTAGTACCAGGTGTCGCTGTGCGGGGGGAAGCGGTCGGGGATGTCCTGCGGGCGGAGGACGAATCCGTCGCGGGTGGCGGCGTCCTCGGGGAGCATGGGGGCCATCATCCAGGTGTCGTCGGGCATGCGCCCGGTGGGGTCGGCGCGCTTGTCGCCGTAGACCAGCTCGCGGGCGGAGGGGACGCGCACGTCGAGCGGGTTGAAGGTGAAGTTCTTCGCGTCCTTCACGAAGTGGAACAGGTGGGCGTGGCTGCGGGTGAACTTGTTCTTGCAGTGGACGCCGAAGGTGTAGAACCAGATCACCCAGCTTCGACAGGTGAAGCCCAGTTCGCGGGTGCAGAGCACCTTGAGCTCGGCGGCGTACTCGTCGCCGATGGCCAGCCAGAAGGTGCCGTCGGGCCGGAGGGCGCGGTGGACGCCTTCGATCCAGGTGCGGCACCAGGCGATGTAGTCGTCGGCGGCGCGGCGGTCGTCGTAGACGTCGTAGTCGTAGCCGATGTTGAAGGGCGGATCGGCGAAGGCCAGGTGGACCGAACCGGCCGGGAGGGCGGCCATGCCCTCGACGCAGTCGGTGTTGTGGATGCGGTTGCGTAGGTTGGGGTCAAGTTTCATGGGTTCAGCCACCTTCCCTAGGCGATATCGACCCTGTGTATGGTAGCAGTTCGCGGTCGCGCCGCAAGATGTTGTGGTGTGAGGCGTGGTGATGGGCTGTGAGTCCTGAAGGGGACGGTGGGTTCGAACTGGGTTCGTTTCCGGGGGCGAAACGGTGTGAAACCGCGTTTTCGGGGGCGGGAATGGGGTTTTGGTGGGTTCGTTCGCGCGAAAAAAAAGTACGCAGTAAGCAGTCGGGGCGGTCGGCTTTCGGCCG